>DUVZ01000207.1 GCA_012840785.1 Bacteroidales bacterium | reverse complement strand
GTTCTTTTACTAAGCCACACGCCTGTTGATGGATTAAATCTTCTAAATGAAGCACAATCTGTTCGCCAAGGAGTAAAACTGTAAACTTCCTCTCCATTAATACTTAAAATATTTTCTTGTGGACGAAACTCATCACCACCCGAATGGCCTCCGTGTCCTGTTGTTATATATTTCAATCTTATATTTTTAGCCTCTTTGGGTATTGCGAATTCTACATCTACATCTCTGCGAGCAAAAATATCTGGATGCTTTTGTCCTATATAGTAAACAGTGTTGATAAGTGGTTCCACATGCCTATCGGTTTTAGTATCACAAGGTAAACTACTTTCATTGTAAGTTATGTCTAAATCGACTATGTATCCATCTTTGGTCCAGGTATCGATGAAAACTCCAACATACACTTCATCTTCAAATAATGGCAGCAAGTCAGAAATATCCTCTTCCCACACAATATTCTCTGCCCATCCATCAATATACACAGGCTTTCTCTTGCTTGATAGCTCGTTATCGTCAGCACTATAATGCCCAACTCCAAAAGGTGTCATAAAGCGCATTATCTCTACTGTTGGTTTATATCCTATCCCTTGCACAATGCCAGTTAAGTTTTCATGCAGCGTAGAATCTACTATTGGATATTTTTCGCCCCGTGCAATGTCTAGCATGTTTAGCTCAGAATCATTAGGGATAATAAAACATGATCCACTTTTGTCCCATGGATCACCATTTGAAACCAATGCTATTTTTGCTGTCAACTGTGTGTTTCTATTAAAATGTGGCAGCTTTACTTTTGTCAATGCAATCCTTCCATTGCCAATGTAGATAATACTATCATTGTCATTCAATCCATCAGGATGTGTAGAAGGGTCAAAATTTATTACTGTTTTAGAGAAAACACTCCTTGTGTTTGTCTTATTCTGTTGAGCATTTAAAATATGCGCTATGCTCAAAGCTATGAAAAGTATGAATGTCGTTTTATTAGTCATAATAATATTCAATATAGAGTTGCTTGTAAATACCTGTTCGAATGTAATGAAAACCGACAGATATTTATTCCTTTATCAACTATTTGCAGTGGTTCTTTGTTACAAAAGTAAATAAAATAGTTTATATTTGTGTTGGTATCGACTATAAGAAAAGAGTACTACCTCTAAGATTTAGATAAGTATAGTATACATCACAGTTTTTAAAATCCTCTTTTTAAAGATAGAGTAATCATTTCAAATTTTATAATCATGCGCATAAAAGAAATCCTTCAAGTAATAGAAACATTAGCTCCACTACCACTTCAAGAAGTGTATGATAATAGTGGAATACAAGTTGGCGACCCCAATAGAGAGGCTACTGGCGCCCTTTTTTGTATCGATGTTACCGAAGAGGTGATAGATGAAGCTATATCGTTGAAATGCAACCTTATTATTGCTCATCATCCCATTGCGTTTAAGCCATTTAAATCTTTAACTGGCAAGAACTATGTCGAACGTTGCATGATAAAAGCCATAAAAAACGATATTACCTTATATGCAGCACACACCAATCTTGATAATGCAGATGGAGGCGTAAACTTTAAATTGGCTACTATACTGGGCTTGGAAGATGTTAGAATCTTAACTCCTAAAAGCAACTCCCTGCTTAAATTTGTTACAACAGTGCCAGATAGTCATGCAGAAATTGTTCGCAATGCTATTTTCAACGCTGGAGCAGGTAATATTGGTGAATATGACAGCTGTAGCTACAACTTAGAGGGCAAAGGCACATTTAGAGCTAAAGAAGGAGCCAATCCTCATGTTGGTGAGATAGGAGAATTGCATTTCGAATCGGAGGTGCGAATAGAGACAGTAGTTCCAGCAATGAAGAAAAATGAAGTTGTTCGTGCTCTTATAGCTGTTCATCCATACGAAGAGCCCGTTTACGATTTATATCCAATTGCCAACGATTGGGCACAACATGGTACAGGTGTTGTTGGTGTATTACCAGAATCTATGTCAGAGCAAGATTTCCTCTACATGCTCAAAGATACATTCAATCTACATCATGTAAGTCATTCACACTTTAGAGGGAAAGAAATCCGTGAGGTGGCGTTGTGTGGAGGAAGCGGTGCTTTTTTAATAGATCAAGCTATTGATTATGGAGCAGATGTTTTTGTAACAGGCGAGGCAAAATACAATGATTATTACGATATAGAAGATAAGCTACTGCTTGCAGTAATAGGGCATTACGAGTCTGAAATATGCACAAAAGAGATATTTTATGATGCTATATCAAAAAAATATCCTAACTTTGTAATGCATTTATCGGCATTCGACACTAATCCGGTAAACTATTTGTAAACATAAGCGGTCGACATATAGATCCCGCTTCTTGCAAATGATGTAGTAGGCAATAATAGAGTAGAATTATAGAACTCGCATTTATTGGTTACTGCATTTTTTTGTCTTTAACAAAAAAATAAATATTGATATACTATGGCTGCAAAAAAAAGTACAAAAAAAGAACAAACGGTAGAGGAAAGATTACGCACTTTGTATAAACTGCAAATGTATCTTTCAGAGATTGATTCGATTAAAACACTACGTGGTGAATTACCTTTAGAAGTAGCCGACCTCGATGACGAAATCGCAGGTTTGGGTACACGCATAAGCAAGTTTGAATTAGACGCTAAAGAAGTTGCCTCTAATATCACCGAACAAAAAATAAAGATTGAAACCAGTAAGGCTAAAATCGAAAGATATAACACTCAGCTCGAAAATGTGCGAAACAATAAAGAGTTCGATCACTTGACTAAAGAGGTAGAGTATGAAACTCTTGAAATTGAATTGGCTGAAAAGCGTATGCGCGAATTTGGTGAAAAGCAAAAGCAAATTGCTACACAAATTGCAGAAGCCAACGATGTGTTGAAGGAAAAGAAACTTGATTTAGAACACAAACAAAAAGAACTTGACGATATTGTTTCTGAAACAAAAGCCAAAGAAGAGAAGATAAGAGACAAAGCCAAAAAGGTTGAAGCCTCTATCGAACCTCGCTTGGTTACCGCTTTTAGACGTATTCGTAAAAGTGCTCGCAATGGTCTTGGAGTTGTTCCAATTCAGCGTGGTGCTTGTGGAGGATGTTTCAATAAAATACCACCACAAAGACAGATGGATATCAAAATGGGTAAAAAGATTATTGTATGCGAATATTGTGGTAGAATTATGATCGACCCTGAAATTGCAGGAATAAAAGAGTAGTTTATCCACTTTTTTCAAAGTAGATACACCTATTAAATATAAAAGGATGCTCCATAATTTGGCGCATCCTTTTTCTGTATAATGAGCTATAGCCTCTTCAATTCATAGATTCATAATATCTTCTTGTGAGAATTAAATCATAAAGTTTCATATTTAAATAAACCTTTTACTTTTAACTCAGCCCTTGCTCTTGCATCAATAAACTTAGAGCTTCATCAAACGATCCTGCAGCTATAATCTTTTGCAAATTCACAAAAAATATCTCATCAGCATTTTCAATAGTATTGAGGCGATGAGCAATGATAACTTTAGTTGTTGATTTTGGCAGATTAGTAAGAATTTGATCTAGTTTTTGTTCAGTTACTGTGTCTATATTTGCAGTAGCCTCATCCAGAATTAGCAATTCAGGTTTGCGCAATATAGCCCTCATAAAAGCAATAATCTGCTTTTGCCCCAAACTAATACTATCTCCGCCCATTATAATAGATGTATCCAATCCTTGATCAAATGATTTGAGCAAGCTTAGAAGTTGTGCATCTTCTAGTGCCTTTTCAAGCTCCTCATTGGTAAGTGCTCCACACTCTTTGTTGCCATAGAGTATATTATCGCGCACAGTACCAGTAAAAAGTATTGGATCTTGAAGTATAAACCCAATTTTAGATGCTCTTTCGCAAGCTGTATACGATTTAATGTCTTTTCCATCTATTAATACAGCGCCCTTTGTTGCATCATATAGTCTGCTAATTAATGATGCTGTTGTTGTTTTACCTCCACCAGTTGGACCCACAAAAGCATACGTTTTTCCTCTCTGTAGTTCAAAAGATACATTCTTCAACACTTTTTCTCCATTTGGATAAGCAAAAGACACATCCTTAAAATGTATAAACGAGTTGCTTTTAATTTCCTTAGAGCCCTCTATAACAGGAAGATTGCTTTTTAGTGAAAGCAGTTGCGATATCCTATCCCACGCAGCAAGTGTTAGTTGAAAATTAGCCCAAAGCCTTGCTATTTGACGCAGTGGATTGTAGAAATTAGAAACATAGGCTATAAAGCTTATGAGCAATCCAATAGAAAAGCGCCCTTGTGTAATGAGCCATATTCCAAGTGTTAGAACTATAAGTTGGCCAATATTAGAAGCAAAAGTATAGATAGGGCTCAATAGACTATTGGCTACACCTGCATAGATCGACTTTTTGTAATTCTCTCTGTTAGCATTTTCAAGGTGTTTACGGAAATAGTCGCGTCTGTCAAATGCCACAATCACTTTAAAGTTAGCAAGGCTCTCTTGTATCTCTGCAGATAGATTACCTATACTTTTAAGAGTTGCTTTGTTCTTCCTTCTAATCCATGGAGATATAGCAATTGTAAAAACCAACAGTATGACAGTGGGAGAGAGTGTTGCCAAGCCAAGAGGCAAGTTTATTAACAAAAGGAACAACCCCGCACCAGTCATCATAATAATATTTCTTATAAATTGCATTAGTGAATGAGAGAAAAATTCACTTAGCATATCTGTGTCATTGTTAATGCGCGATATAAGGTCGCCAGCTTTGTTTTGATTAAAAAAATCGAGCGGAAGCTCTTGCAGTTTTTCAAAGACATCATTGCGGAGGCGAAACAGCAATCGTTGTCCTATTCCTCCCATCATGCGTATTTGTATGTAGTTGAGTAAATATGCTGCAATGTATATTATAAGCAGTATGCCTGCAAAGATAAGCACACCTTCGTAGTTCTTTGTTTGCACATGTGTATCTATCGTATATCCAAGTAGATACGGACCCAATAGACTCAATCCTACATTTAATGCAATAGCCACAAACGCAATGGTAAGCTTACGCTGCTCAGAGCTAACAATCTCCATTAGTTTGCGTAGCGACGATACAACACCACGTTTCTTCTTTGTCTTCTTTATATATGTATTCAGATTATAGTTCATATTGCTCTGTGCTTTGTTGCGATTTGTATATCTGAATATATTCTGGGGAGCTTTTCATTAGCTCATTATGTTTACCCGTTGCTATTATCTCCCCACTCATCAATAGTAATATCTGGTCGAAATCTATTACAGGCTCTATCTTTTGTGTAATGGAAATAAGTGTAAGATTGGGGTAGTTCTTTTGAATGTTAGCAAGAATTTTGTCTTCGGTTTTCTGATCTACTCTAGCTGTAAAGTCGTCTAACAAGAGTATTCTCGGATTTAATGTAAGCGCTCTTGCCAGCATTATTCTCTGTTTCTGTCCACCCGATAGGCTGCTGCCACGTTCCGAAACAATGGTTTCTAACTTGTTGGGGAGCGACTCGATAAAATTTGATAGCTCAGCTGTCTCAACTGCTTTGTGCAACGCTTCATCTGTAACCGAATTGCTGAAAGCGATATTTTTTCTTAAACTTAAATTGAAAATCACACTATCTTGAAACACCAATGCTACATCTTTGTAGAATGTTTTGCTTGTATACTTGTCAATTGGCACTCCATCCACCTCTACTGTCCCCGAATCGGTTGAAATAAGATTGGTAAGCAAATATAGCAGTTGACTCTTACCAGCCGCTGTAGGTCCAATAATGGCAGTTTTGCTACCAGCTTTCACTCTAAACGAAACATCTTTAAGAACAGGTTTCTCCTCATAGGTAAGCGTTACATCTTTTAGCTCAATATTCCCTTCAATATCACTCTCTATTGTCCCTGTCTCACGCGGTGGGGGTGTCGACAAAACAGCTTGAATCCTATCATTCGAAGCCATAGCCGATGCTATAACATTACTCATAAATCCTATCGTCATTACAGGGAATACAAGCATAACCACATAGCTATTGAAAGCAGCAAAGTTGCCAATAGTAAGAGTATCCATCACTACAAAGTGTCCGCCTAGTGCAAGAATTACAACTACAGCAAGATTCGATACAAACATAATGCTTGGCACAAGTATCGAAAATAACCGCACAATCGACAGCCCCAGATTACGAGATTCCATGTTTTTTTCAAGAAACTTTTGGTTTTCAGGTTGTTGCGAGTTCAGAACCCTTATCAATGCAGAACCCAATATACTTTCGTTGATAACTTTATTAAGAGCATCAATTACTTTGCGGCTCTTTTTAAAAATAACCCTTGCTTTCCTAAATATAGTAAAAAAGGCAAAGCCTATTATAGGAACTATACCAAGCACTGCAAGCGCCAACTTCCAATTTATCATTAACATCAATACCGTAACCCCAATTATGATAAATAGAGATGAAATAATTGCAACAAATGCTTGTGCCACAAAAGTTTTCACAGAGTTCATATCAGAGGTAAGGTTTGTCAACAGCTTCGATGGGTTAGACTCTTGAATAAATGAAAAACTTTGAATCGATAATTTATCTATAATTTTATTACGCAAATCGCGAGCAACTCTCTCAGCCGTGTATGTTTGCAACACTCCTTGAAGCAAAGTCATAATAAAAATTGCACTAGCTGCAACCAAAAATTGTATTACAACTTTACGTGTATCAAAACTATTAGCTGTGAAAGCATCAATAGCCGAAGCAATAATTTTAGGAATAACCAAGTTGATGCTACTTGCTGCCATTGCCAATAACACTAGCATTGCTACAAATCCTTTGTAAGGAGCAAGTATACCAAACAACTTGGCTCTATCTTCGTCCTTTTGCTTCAGTTTTGTATCTCTCTTATTCATTCGTTTATCAAAGTAATTCTATCTGTTAAACACTTTTCTAAATAGTATGTTTATAAATAAGGCGAACAGATAACAAGAGCGAAGACTTCTCTTCGCTCTTGCTCTTTTTATCTAACTCTCGCTCTTCACGAGTCTTTCTTAAAACTTAAATGTAAATCCACCCATCACATTAACTCCCTGTGCTGGATAACCATACCACATATCATATGTTTGATTAAAAATATTGTTGGCTTTTAAGTTTATTGTAAACATCTTGTTCACATTGTATAGTGCACCTGCACTTAAATTGTTTATATCGTCCAACTCCTGGTTTATACCTTTTGCAATGCTCCATCTTTCGTTGGCAAAGTAGTAACCCAGCATTACTTTCAGTTTATCTGTAGCAGAGAATGTAGCGTCAATGTCCACTTCAAATCCTGGTTTGTTCCAAGCCTTTAGTTCGCTCGGCTCTGCGTCCAATCCTTTTACTTTACTCACCGAGTAGAAGTTCTTTTTTACCTCCACAGCAACCTCTAGTGGCGACCATATATTACTATGTACTCTAGCACCAATGTGCGAATGGGTTAAATCGCCCAGTAATGGAATCAAGAATTCTTGATATTGAGGTTGAGACTGCAACACCAAGAAGTGCTCATCTTTAGTTTTCTTGTATCCCCCAAAGACATTTATTCTAAAACCATTTAAAGCACCAATTTTAGCTCCACCATCTATTGCAAAGGGTGTATATGAGTGGTTTACTATTGTGTTTGGGAGCAAATACCGTGACTCTCTGTACATATCCAAGTAAGTGTTTTTGCCAACACCCCCCGTTGCATTCAGGTAGAGTGAAGAATTTTCTGATACCATTGTTGAAAATGATACATTTGGAGAGATATAAAATTTATTTTCGTCATCAAACACAAAGTCTAAATTTGCTCCCACTCTCATCTTCCAATTAAAACCCTCTAAATGTATATACGGATTAGCATCGACCATTATAAAGTTCGATATCTTCTCATCTTCACCTAGTGTTTTTATCTCATCATAAAACACCCCTGTGAACTCACCCTTTATCCCAACCAAATTGTCACCACCAATAAACGATTTGTTTAAATCAAGTTTTGCATCCACCTGGTTGCCCCCAAAGCTCTCATCTGCAATAGTTCTGCCATATTTAGTGGAAAAATAATTGTAACTAAAAGTTCCACTATAATTGATGGGTTGTGGCTGTGTGTTATGCAACGATGCCTTTAAGTTAAACAGGCTCAGAATTTGGTTGTTGTCATCCAGCATTCTAGTTTCACCAAAGTTGTTACCAAAATAGTTAAACTGGGAGTGTAGAAAAGAACCATAGATATCAAACTCCGAAGCCTCAAAGATATGTTTAAAGTTGAGCCTAGCAAAGTTGTCCATATACTTCATCTTTATCTTGTTGGGAGTTACATCCTGGTTGTAATCTATATTTCCATTACTAGAGTTGTGAAGAAACATAAAGTTCACCTTGTTGGTCTCGCTGTCAAGAAATTTAATACCCACTGCACCATCTATATTTGCATAGTTGCCAGCATTTAGTTTCACATAACCCCTTTGTAAAGTGTAAGGTATGTCAGTCATTATGCTACCAGGTCTAGGCAGTGCTATTTCAAAGGGTGGTGTGGCGCGAGTTGTCCACATGGCATAATCTGTGTTAGCTTTTGTCACCTGCGGTTCGCGCACTACAGGCAAGCTGTTTATCTTGTTTGCATCTTGCAAAGTAGGATTAAACTCACGCTGCAGCTCCAATTGTCTTGTCAACACAGTATCTTGTAGCGCTTGAGCATGCAACCCGAAGGTTGGAATCAATCCTATAATCAGTGCGAAAATATTTTTCTTCATATTCTATTCTTGTTTGTTTTTTTTCTTGAATGTATCTGGTTTATGTCCAATCGTGGTTATCTACTCTCTATTGAGTCTCTCCTCAATCATCTGCTGAATGTCCAGTTCTCCGCCTTTATAATTGGCTTGCAAGCTCTCTATATATTGACGTGCTTGAAACTTATCATCTTTTGCGTAGTACGTATCCGACAGTACTATCAATGCACGTGCCAACCAATATTGGTGAGGCGTAGTTTTTTGCATAAACTCTTTCACTTGTGCCTCTGCTTTATCATACGATTTCCAACTGTAATAAGCCTGTGCCATCAAAAACTGAGCTTCTGCCCCATATACACTTCTAGTATCATTTGCAATTATAGCATAATCGCTCATCGCTTTATCCACTTCTCTCACCTGCTGATAAGCTTTACCACGTAGATAGTGAGCTTCCGTAATAGTCTCTGGAGATAGATTTTTGTTTTCCAATAATCGATCTACTGCTCGCGTCACTTCATGATAGTTGTCTAGTTTTGTATTAGCCCTTGCTATACCCATCTGAGCAGCTTGTTTGTGAGCCAACGATTGTGCTGCATTGCTCAATCGAGCAAAGTATGCCAATGCCTCTTGATAGTTACCTCTGTTATATTCAGATTGAGCTACATATACCAATGCATTTTCTAAAAACTTACCATTGTTAGCATCTATCACCTGTTTGAAGTGCGAGATTGCTTTCGCACCTTCACTGTTCTCATCGGCTATCACACCCAAATAGTAGTGTGCATCGCTTGCATAAACTCCATTAGGATAGCTTTGCAAATACCTGTTGAGCGAGTTCTCAGCTTCTCTTTTCGTTCCTCGCATATATAAGCTCTCTGCTGCCATGTAGGTAAGCGAGTCTTGTCGTAATGGAGTAATGCGCATTCCACCCGGCAGTGAGTTAACATACCTCACATAAGTATCAATATCGTTCATATCCTTATATACCGTCTCTAGCGCTTGCAGAGCCGATCGTGCATCCTCCGAACCAGGAAAGTTGTTTATTACCGTTTTATACGATGCTACAGCTTGATCATAACGACTAGCATTGTAATGCAATTGTCCCAATTGCACACCACCTTGTCTTGCAAGTGGACTTTGCGGAAACTCTTTCACCAATATGTTGAGCACATTCACAGCATCATTTTCTCTGTTTAGCATAACCAATGCACGACTTTTCTCAAAAAGCGCATCGTCATAGTAATGCGAGTTTGGGTAAGCTCGCATCAACTCATCCAAAGCACTTATCTTTCCTTGATAGTTACGCTGCAATCCCATCACAAAAGCTCGTTGATAGGCAGCATAGTCTGCACTAGCAGGGTTCAGGTTAGATGCAGCACTATAGTAACGCTCTGCATCGGCAAAGTTTCTGCTAAAATAGTAAGTGTCGCCTATTCTATTATGTGCATCTGCATACTCTGGTGCATCTTTGTTACTTTGTGCTGCCACATAGTTCTGAAAAGCAGTACGTGCTGCAGAATATTGATTTTGCTTAAATCGAGAATAACCTAAATTGTAAAATCCAAGTGCATAGTTTTCATCAGCCTTCGATGCCTCTTTTGTAAATGTTTCGAAGTCTGCCGCTGCTGCAGAAAAGTTATTGATTCTATATTTCGACTCCCCTCGCCAAAAGTATGCACTAGTACGTGCTTTATTATCATAATTGCCCATCATTATCGACTTGTCGAAAAAATCGATTGCTTCACTAGTATTACCATTCACAAACTGCTGTGTGCCTAGTTGAAACAACACCATCTGCTTGGCTTCCAATATACGACGAGCAGGTTTGTCAATTCTATTTATAGCAGCCAATGCCGCATTGTAGTCTTTTGTAGTAAGAAATGTTTCAGCCAAAATATCATTTACCTGATTCGAATACTGCGAATTGGGATATTCACGCAAGAAATTTTCAAACAGTGTAATTGATTCACTAAAAACCGAGAAATTGGTTTGATGTGTCAGCAATGCATAGTTAAACATAGCCGTCTCGCGTGCCTCTGCATCAAAGTTGCTGCGCGATGCTGTGGCAAAAGACATCTGAGCCTTTGGCTTATCATTCATCTTCAAATAGGTTTGTCCTAAATATAGATGAGCATTTTGCGCCAACGCATCATTCTCACTTGTAGCGTATTGAAACATTTTCACCGCATCGGTCAGGTTATTTGCCTCCAAATAAGAGAGCCCCAAGAAATAGGCATCTCCACGTAGCGGCTCAGCCACTCTCTGCTGATATCTTTCGTAATAGGGTATTGCGTTCGACACACTACCCAATCTATAACTACTATTACCCAATATGCGATACATCTCTGCTGCATGTTCGCTTGTAGGATATCTGTTTACAAACGCATTAGATAGGCGTATAGCCTCCTCTAAATCTTCTTTCAGAAAAGTAGATTGAGCTGTGTAAAAAGCCACCTCTTCCGCATATTCAGGGTTGTTGGCTACTCTTCTAAAACGACTAAGCGCAGTATTGTAATTTCCCTTAGTATACTCTATATATCCATAGTAGAAATCACCAGCATCCCTATATCTATCACTGTTTATCGATAACAATCCAAACAAACGAGCAGCCTTATCTTTATTTCCTCCTTGCAGATCTGCATAAGCCAGTCTAAAGCTATAGTCCTCCTGTTCCTCCAGGCTCAAATAATCTAAGTTGGCTTGGTTGAACCAAAAAACAGCCTTATCCCACTCTTTTTCATCAAAGTGGTACGAGCCTATTAAAAATTTCATCTGATTGTGGTGCACAGTTTCAGGATATTTGTTCAAAAACTCCTTCATTGTATTGCCACTATTAGGGCTATTTTGATAGAAAGCCGAAGCTGCCATCAAATATTCTGCCTCTTCTATCTGCTTGGCATTGCTTGCCAGTTCGTTATACTTATTCAGTAAATCATAAGCACCTGTATAGTTTTTTTCGTGAAACATCTGTTTCCCTTCATCAAACAACTTTTGGTGCATCTCCTTAGTAGTTGCTCTTTGCGCAGTTGCAATCGAAAACAATCCAATTACACTTAACAACAAAATAATTTTTTTCATATAGCTAAACTTTGTAATTTTTCTACTCCCTCTTTTATTGATTTCAGACCAAAATCCATTGGATTCAACTCTTGCTTTGGTATAAAAAACAGTTCCAACACATCGTCCTGTGCTTTCATATTGCTAAAGTCATCTATTTGGCACCTAAAAAACATATCCATAGTGTGAACCACAAATCCCGAATACTCATAAAGATTAGGAATCGAGAAAAGGAAGTCTACAGCGTCCACCTCTAGGCGAGTCTCTTCAAGTATCTCGCGTATCACTGTCTCCTCTATAGTCTCGTGCAACGAGGCAAAGCCACCTGGCAGGTCCAATGTACCCTTTGCTGGGTCGTGTGCTCTGCGAGATACAAGCACTTCGTTTTTCGAGTTTTCAATCACAGCAACCACTGCCGCTGCAGCATTAAAATAATAGATAAAACCGCAATTGGCACACTTCTTCGATTCATCATTATTAATATTAAATTCTTTTGCACCACATTTTGGGCAATACTTGAAAAGAGATAAAGGATGGTTCATAATATATTAAATTGTTTTTTGTTTCAAATAACCTACTGCTCTGTCACCACGGCAAAGTAGAGCAATATAATAGTTTTTTCATTTTAGCAACGAATATACAAAAAATCATCCCAATCTTATATTGAAAACTCAATAATAAAATTGGGATGAGTTAAATCAAGTGTAATTTAGTACCTAGTTTTCAGAGCTATTTTACCCAACTCTTTCAGTTCATCTTGTTCAGTAAAGATAGTACGCCCTTTTTTAGAAATCACTTCCCAAGCTATTTTGCTGGTTATATCGTCAATAGCACCTGGAGTTGATGGGTCGTCCACCATTTCAAAACTATTGTTATCATTCATCACAACGGGCTGTCTATAATTCTGATGTACCACCAAAAGATCGCCCCTACCACTCACTGCAGCACGATATATATCTTGCAAGTCGGTTAAAACATTTCCTTTCGAAACAGCTTTCTTTACCTCTTCAATTGCTTCACTTCTTCTTTCCGATTGCAATTTTTCAATCAACTTCCATGTCTCTTTCACAATGTAGTGAGGCGTGTTTTTATTAGAGTTGATAGTCACATAACCGTGATATAGATTGGGCATGTCAGCCACTTGCATCAGTTTATAATAATTGGCTTCTGTTGTAACTACAACACACTTCAAGTCAGTCTCTTTGTGCATTCTCACCAACGATTTATCAATTTCATTAAAGAAATTACGAGTCAAATCGTCTACATACTTTGCATCACCTAGCTTTTCGGGATATAGTGTTGCTGGAATGTTTTCGGTAAAGGGGAAATCGTCATTCTTCACTTCTTGTATAATCGAATCGTTAACCGCTTCATACAAAGTTACCTTATTTTGCGACAACACCATAATCAAATAGGGTTCACTTCGGTTGTATGCTTTTATAAGAGGACGAATGGCAAACTGAGTTGAAATATTCACCCTGTTTCTCGAAGCCACCCATGGAGACTTTACAATCTCTTGTGTATCATTTGACAAGAAAATATGCAAACTATCCAAATTTGCGCTTATATCTATTTCATCCCTCACAGTTTTAATTTTGTTCAACAAACTTTCTACTGTACTTTTATCATACTCCTTCGATACTCTATCGTGCGCCTCTTTCAACAGGTTTTTCAACAATATCTTGTCTTGATCAGTCTTTGGACGTGTACGATGTGTATTCATAGAGATTGATACACACGGATTGTTTTTTTCCGCACCTAATTGTTGTAATGTTTCTTTTAATGCCATAGTTTATTTGTTTTAAGTGTTCCTTTTCATTTTTCTGTGCATAGTTGCACACTAAAACACAATTAGTATAAGAAAGTGTCTATTGTATAAACAACTGTTCCCCTATAATGTTTGTAGATAAGAAAGATGAAAAACTATCTTTTTCTAAGTCGTCCCCATATAACCATGGCTGCACTTATAATTACAATGTCTTTAATAATATATTGCCCTCCAATTTTGGTACATAAATAGAGCCATTAGTTACAATAAAAAAGAGGCGCATCAGTTGCACCTCTTTTTGTAAATCTATCTTCTTATATATATGTATACTTTATTACTTTATCGAAACCTGAACAATGCTTGTAGGAGGCTTCTCTCTATTGCGTTTCTCCATCGCCTCTACCACATTATCTGCAAGAGCGTCAAAAGCCATTCCAGTTATACTATCAGTATCTAGTGCAACGGGTTTTCCCTCGTCTCCACCTTCACGTATACTCTGCACCAATGGAATCTGACCCAAAAGCTCAAAACCTTTCTCTTCAGCCAAGTTTTTACAACCATCTTTTCCAAAGATGTAGTATTTATTCTCTGGCAGCTCGGCAGGTGTAAACCAAGCCATATTTTCTACCAAACCAAGAATGGGTACATTCACTTTGTCGGCTTCAAACATACTAATGCCTTTAACAGCATCTGCTAGCGCCACTTCTTGCGGTGTACTCACAATTATTGCACCACCTATAGCAAGCGTCTGTACAAGTGTAAGATGAATATCACTTGTACCCGGTGGAAAATCAATAAGGAAATAATCAAGTTCACCCCAATCAGCGTCACCTATCAACTGTTTCAATGCATTGCTAGCCATTGCTCCACGCCATACTACAGCATCTTCCTTATTTACAAAGAAACCAATGGATAGCATTTTAATACCATATTTTACAATAGGAGATATAAGGTCGCGGCCATCTTTTTTCTCCAATATTGGTCTTTCACCTTCTGCTGAAAGCATTTTAGGTATCGACGGACCAAAAATATCAGCATCAAGCAAACCCACCTTATAGCCCTTTTGAGCCAATGCAATTGCAAGGTTTGTAGTTACAGTACTTTTACCAACCCCACCTTTACCCGATGCAACAGCAATAATGTTTTTCACCTTTGGTAGTAGCTGCGAAACAACTGGGCGTGGTGCTTGTTTCGATTTTACCGATATATTGCCTTTTATTTCTATGTTCTCGTCAGCATGTGTCAAGATAGCTTGTTCGCACATTTTTACAACCGATTTTATAAACGGATCGTTGGGACGTTCGGTAATAAGTGAGAATGTCACCTTCATACCATCAATTTTCATGTCATCTTCCACCATGCCAGCCGATACAATATCTCTGCCAGTGCCAGGGTAGCGTACATGTTTTAGTGCGTCTAAAATTAGACTTGGATATATAGCCATATTATTGTTAGTTTATCAATTCATCTGTTTTGCCACTCTTCGATAAAGAGAGAAGCCGTATAGCTGAATTTATTGTTATATATATATAATAGTATCGTCTTATTATTAGACGACCTCTTATTTATAATGGTTGCAATTTAGCAATTATTTTAGAGACTCATAAGCTTTTATGTCTATTTAATTCTAGATCTAGAAAAACTACGATACTCATCGTGTTCTATTTCCACATCGGGTTCAATCCACTCTTTTTTCTTGCCAGGAGCAAATTTCAGATATTTAATGCTTATTCCCCTCTTTAGCCACTGTTTCTCGTAGAATGTTTGTATTGCTAGCACTTTATTCTCAATACCCGATTGGTATAGGTTATCGGTATCAAAAAGCACTTCAAGCCCATTTTCTTTTATCATCGCTTTTGTATAGGTATATAAAAAGTTACTATCTGTTTTCAGATGAATTACCCCATCCTCCTTCAATATATTGCTATATTCTTTCATAAACCTACACGATGTGAGTCGCCTATTCACCCGTTTCATTTGTGGGTCGGGAAAAGTAATCCAAATTTCCGACACCTCATTAGCTTCAAAAAAACTGTTTATCATAGTAATGTGCGTTCTCACAAAAGCCACATTCTCCAATTTGTTCTTTAGAGCATCAGTAGCGCCAGTCCACATGCGCGCACCTTTCACATCTATTCCCACAAAGTTTTTGTTAGGATAATAGCGAGCCAACCCTACCGTATACTCACCTTTTCCACACCCCAATTCAAGTATAATAGGATTGTTGTTTTTAAAATACTTTTCTCCCCATTTCCCTTTCAGCGGGAAGGGACTTTTCTGTAATTCATTAAATGTATATTGAAATACATTCTTATAAGCTGCCATTTCGGCAAACTTTGTCATCTTATTCTTTGTCATAACCCATTTTAAAATGTTGACAAAGTTACACAAATTGTGTAAGCTCACAATTCAAGTGTATCCATTTTGACAATCATTTACCAGAAAGCGTCACACTACACAATTTTTTACTCTTTCTTATTGCATTTCTCTTCTACTTTCAAATTGCAACCTCCTGCCGCTAACTTTCATTATGAAAGATGCAAAATGCGGCAGTTTTATTGCTTTTTGCATCTTTGTGTAACTATATCTAACATATTGATTATTATAAATCTATAGAACATAAATAAAACTGACAAAACCTATTAGAAATAACAGAAAAAGTTGATATTTATTTATGCAAGTTTCAATTTAATAGCTACCTTTGTTTGAGTACAGAAACATATAAAACCTTTTTATAGTATGAATGTAAAAGACATAATGGCTCAATTAGCCGAAAGACATCCTGGCGAACCAGAGTTTCATCAGGCAGTAAAAGAAGTTCTAGTATCTATCGAAGATGTTTACAACGAGCATCCCGAGTATGAAAAAGCAGCTATCGTTGAAAGAATTATAGAACCAGATCGTATTTTCACTTTCCGTGTTCCATGGGTTGATGATAACGGTCAGACTCACGTTAACATTGGTTACCGTGTACAGTTTAATGGTGCTATTGGACCATACAAAGGTGGTATCCGTTTCCATCCTTCAGTAAATCTATCAACATTAAAATTTTTAGGTTTCGAGCAAACATTTAAAAATGCCCTTACTACTCTTCCAATGGGTGGTGGTAAAGGTGGTTCAGACTTCTCACCAAGAGGACGTTCTGACCAAGAGATTATGCGTTTCTGCCAAGCATTTGTAACTGAGCTTTGGAGAGATTTAGGTCCCGACACAGATGTTCCTGCTGGTGATATTGGTGTAGGTGCACGCGAAGTTGGCTATATGTACGGAATGTACAAAAAATTGGCACGCGAGCATACAGGTGCTTTCACAGGTAAAGGTCGTTCATTTGGTGGTTCACGACTACGTCCAGAAGCTACCGGTTTTGGCGCACTTTATTTTGTAGAAAATATGTGTGCAACACACAATATTGAGTTGAAAGGCAAAACAGTAGCAGTTTCAGGTTTTGGAAACGTTGCATGGGGTGCTGTTACAAAAGCAACCGAGCTAGGTGCAAAAGTTGTAGCAATATCAGGTCCCGACGGATATATATATGACGAAGACGGTGTAAACACACCAGAAAAGATAGAGTATATGACAGTATTGCGCAACTCTGGTAATGATGTTGTAGCACCATATGCCGAGAAATTCCCAAATGCTAAGTTCTTCGCAGGTAAAAAACCATGGGAGTGCAAAGTTGATATAGCATTGCCTTGCGCTATTCAAAACGAATTGAATTTAGAAGATGCTAAACAACTAAAAGAAAACGGTGTAACACTTGTAGCTGAAGTTTCCAATATGGGATGTACAGCCGAAGCTGTTGATTTCTTCTTAGAAAACAAAATGTTGTTTGCTCCAGGTAAAGCAGTTAATGCTGGTGGTGTAGCTTGTTCGGGTCTTGAAATGACACAAAATGCTATGCACTTATCATGGACCAATGAAGAAGTTGACAAATGGTTGCATCAAATCATGAATGATATACATACACAATGTATTGATCACGGTAAAGATGGCGACTATAACAACTACGTAAAAGGTGCAAACATTGCAGGCTTCATGAAAGTGGCTGAAGCTATGATGGCACAAGGTGTAGTATAAAGAATACATCTGTATACACTGAAAAATCACACAACAAGAAATCGCATAGGAGATTAAGTTCTGCTATGCGATTTTTATATTTAAAGCTTTAGCAGTGCAAGTTATTGACTTGTTCTCACATAGTTTAGAAGTTCAGGGAGTGCAAAGTTGGGAGGTCTTTGCCAACAAAGATTACTGTATGTCTCGTGAGCATACTCACAAACCGATTAAATAGATTGATGGATAATGATGTTGAAATAGAGGTGTTAAATGCAAGAGATCTGTGTATTTGTGATAAGGTCAACTTTTTAGTCTCTCTTTTATCACTTCCTACACATTAATACATATCGAAAACACAACTCCAATAAGAAATGCAGAAAGCGCAGTTTTTCTTAAATAAGGGTCAAGGTTTTTCCCCTCTTTCTTTACTATCTGGGTAAGTATTACAAACTGCAATACATATACAACTATATATGCAAACCGATAGAGTGGAGTAGAGGCATACAAAAAACTATAGATTAAAAAACAGGCATACATCACAAACATCATCACTGCATGATATTTTTTGGCGTTTGCCAATCCCATCCTCACAGCTATGGTATATTTGCCCGACAAAGCATCGTTCTCTATATCGCGCATATTATTCACATTCATTATCATAGTGCTCAGTAGCCCCATTCCCATGCTAGGAAAAATAGATCTAAAGTCAACCATTTGCGTTTGCAAATAGTAAGTGCCTAGCACAGCAATTGGTCCAAAGAATAGAAAAGCAAAGAAATCGCCCCAGCCTCTGTATCCATAAGGTTTGCTCCCCAATGTGTAAAACAGTGCAGCAAGCAGCGATAACAGCCCCAAAGCTAAAAATAACACTAGCACCATCCACCCCATAGTTCTATATAAACGCAATAGCAGCACCAGCCCCGACATTACCGTTATCAATATCGTAATACCAATCCCTTTTTTCATTTGATGAGGCAATATTATACCACTTTGCACACTCCTTGTGGGTCCAACACGTCCACCCGTCTGGTCAGTACCTTTCAGATAGTCGCCAAGATCGTTGGCAAGGTTCGCCAGTAGTTGCAAAAGCAATGCAGTAGATAGCGTGAGTAGGGCAGTAGTCAAATCAAACTTATCGACATGAAGTGCCAAACCACTACCCAATATTACAGCACCAGCCGCCAAAAAAAGCGTGCGAGGCCGGAAAGCAGCTATCCATGCTGCAATCACTTTTCTATTGCCATTTGTGATGCTCATTTTGTTTGGGTATTAATAAATTCACTGCTTTTTTTCAATAAAATAGTTGATGCACTATCGATTACTAGTAAAAGTATATCACACACACAACACTAACTATAGCTTTGTAGAAGCAACCTATTATTGGCTGTGCTTAATAAAAAAATGACAAATACATGCCTCTCCTTTTGCAAGAGCAACACAATATTTGTCATTATTTGTTATTTGTTTTTTTAGTATGCCCTAGCAAACACAACCCTTTGTGCCGAAGGCTTACCAGTTACCATACATTTGCCAGGAGTTTTATCACCCTCTAGCGGAATACAACGAATAGTAGCCTTTGTCTCATTTTTGATAAGCTCCTCCGTCTCTGCGCTGCCATCCCAGTGGCACATCAAGAAACCACCCTTTTCAATCTCCACCTTAAACTCCTCGTAGCTATCCACATTACGTGTTACCGATGCACGATAATCTAATGCCTTTTGGTAGATATTCTTTTGCATCTCCTCCAATAGCACTTTTATATGCTCTTCAATTCCCTCTTGTGGAAGCGTCTCCTTTGTCAACGTGTCGCGGCGAGCTATCTCTATAGTACCATTCTCCATATCGCGTGCACCAATTGCCAAACGCACCGGCACACCCTTCAACTCATATTCAGAGAATTTCCAACCAGGTTTCTTATTATCCGAGTTGTCATATTTCACACTTACACCCAATGCTTTCAGCCTTTTCACAATCTCAGCAACCCTCTCATTTATCATCTCCAATTGCTCATCGTTTCTGTATATTGGCACAATCACCACCTGATAAGGAGCTAATAGCGGAGGAAGCACCAATCCGTTATCATCAGAGTGTGCCATAATCAATGCGCCAATTAGTCGCGTAGAAACACCCCACGAGCTAGCCCATACATATTTTCTCTCACCATCTTTGTCTGCAAACATCACATCAAACGCCTTAGCAAAGTTTTGCCCCAAAAAGTGCGATGTGCCCGATTGCAATGCTCTTCCATCTTGCATCAATGCCTCTATGGTGTAAGTGTCTAAAGCACCCGCAAAACGTTCCGATGCCGATTTTACACCCTTCACTACAGGCATAGCCATATAGGTTTCTGCAAATTCAGCATACACATCCAGCATTTTACGTGTTTCCTCCAAAGCCTCCTCTTTAGTTGCATGAGCTGTGTGACCCTCTTGCCACAAAAACTCTGCAGTACGCAAAAACAGACGCGTACGCATTTCCCATCTCACCACATTTGCCCACTGATTTATCAAAATCGGCAGGTCGCGGTACGATTGAATCCAGTTGCGATAAGTGCTCCAAATAATAGTTTCAGAAGTAGGTCTCACAATCAACTCCTCCTCCAATTTAGCTTCCGGGTCAACAATAATGCCGTTGCCCTCTGGGTCGTTTTTCAAACGATAGTGCGTTACCACAGCACACTCTTTGGCAAAGCCTTCCACATGATCTGCCTCTTTGCTTAGAAAAGATTTAGGAATAAAGAGCGGAAAATAGGCGTTTTCGTGTCCAGTTTCCTTAAACATATCGTCGAGCTGACCTTGCATTTTTTCCCAAATAGCATATCCATAGGGCTTAATAACCATACAGCCGCGCACAGCAGAGTTCTCTGCCAAGTCAGCTTTAATTACCAAGTCTAAATACCATTGTGAATAATCTTCACTGCGTGGAGTTAAATCCTTCAATTGCTTTGCCATAATATATGATGTAATCTGTTGTTTGTTATATCTTTTGCTTTCAGTGGGCAAAGATAATAAAATGAATTATGAATTCAGACTTAAAAGTTAACAGTTAACAGTTAAAAACAAAATGCTAAAACATCATATGCGTGTATTGCAGTAGTTTTTGTGCAGAAGTATGTTATATAGTAACTCTTGAAATTGACTAATACTCTTGGCTGCAGATATCTGATACAAAGAAATCAAATATTGTGGTTATGGTGGGGTGCATGTTAATTAGTAATTTATAACTCAAAATTCTATTTACATATCATACAATCCTTTTTTCTCATACGCCTCCATTATTTTACTTATTAGACGTACTTGCTCTTCTTTCATTATCCTCTTAGAGTTGACTGCCTTACACCTCTTCCATCTTTATAAACCCTGTTCTTAAAAAGAGCATATAAATAACCAGGTATATCAGCCCCAAAACAAGTAGTCCACCCATAAACTTCACCATAAAGCTATTGGTAGTGGTTAGCGTTAGATAGATGCTAGTTATAAAAGGAAAAAGAATTAGAAGTACCAACCAATTATATTTAAAGCTTCTCATTTTTATGGTTATTTCTTTATTGTCGCTCAAATCCACCTCTAGAGGTTTGCTTCCACCCGACAACCATCTTTGTTTAAGCTCAATTTTGTGCTTCCCTGGCGTCATATCAAATTGCGCAGTTTGATCGATACCCACGTGCCCCACTCTCTCCCCATCTATATAGATTTGGGTACTTCTCTGTTGATTAGTCCATTCGTATGGACGTACTATTGTTATTTTTGCCATAAACTAGAAGATTTTTTAGGGTTACAACCCAAATAACTTTATTCGCATTACTCACGTTTTTAGCTTTGATACATCATTCTCATCACACTTCATTGCATTTTTTATCAATGGCACCTGTTTTTCTTTCGTTGCATTTTTAAACGCATCTGGTTCTACCTCTTTCAACCTCATATAATAGCTACTATAAAACGGAATAAAGAGAGAGAGGTACACCAATCCCAAACCCAATAAATCGTAAAGCAAAGGAGGATTTAAATTAAGTATAGATACAGCTCCATGATACAAAATAGAAGCTATAACAAACAAGAAGGGCACAATTAGCAAAGTATATTGATTGCTATATATTTCAAACACCCTGTCTCCATTCTTACTCAAATTAATGGGCAGTGGTTTGCTCCCACCACACCACTTATTTCTCAGCTCCACCTTGTGTTTACCTGCCGACAAGTCAAAATCCAACGTTTGGTCGATGCCTATACGTCCAGCTTTCTCACCATCAATAAAGATATTAATGTGCTTTGCTTGATTCACCCATTCATCTGGTCGTATAATTGTTATTTTTGGCATACTCTATCTTCCTGATTGATTATTTATCTATTATCAGTAATTATCTAAACAGTTCATCTATATTTTAAACGCCGCAGAAACTCCTCACCTTTTTGTTTTTCACTTTTAACCCCTTACCCTTTACCCTTTACCCTCAACCTCTTCCATCCTATAATAAAACCACTTTGCATTGATAAACTTAAAGATATAAATAATTACAGTATAAACCAGCAATAGCAGCACAAAGCTCGTGCTAAATTCGAACGATATACCCGATGCTACGTAGATGGCAAACAGCACTATAAAAAGAATAGGCAAAGTAATTTTGGTGTACTTCTGGCTCACCACCCTCACCACTTTTTCTTCACCCGTGCCCACATCCACCACAAGAGGTCTGTTTATGAGCGATTTGCCCCTCGTTACTGCCACTTTATGTTTTCCCGGTTCCACTTCAAACTCTATATTCTTGCCAGCATCTATCCCCCCAATATGCTCATCATCGATGTAGATATTAGTAAATGATTGGTTGCACCAATCAAAAGGGCGCTCTATTGTTATTTTCGACATATCTATTTGTCTTCAACAATTACTTTTTCAACACTATTCACTATTCTTTACTAGTCATTTGTCAGCCCACACGATGCAGGTTTTGTGTTACTAAAACCAATGGTCAATGCGGGCTCTAGCCGCAATGCCCTCGATTTAATTGATGGTGTCCGCTATTTATTTACCCATATCAACCCCACACGATACAATCGTTCGGGAGCAATGCTGAACTGGGTAAAGGGTGAAGGGTAGGGGGTAAAGAGTAGATTATTCTTGACTATCACGCACCTCGCACCTCGCACTCTCATTAATAATTAACAATTAACCATTAATAATTATCTTACAACCTTCCCGTAGCCTTCAAATACTTAGTCCTATTCAAGTTAAGCGTAGCCTTAGCAGTTACAAGCGTACTCATAGCACTTTGCCACATTGTTTGCGCCTCCATATAGTCCGACAGCGTTTCCATGCCAGCATCATACATCTCCTTGCTCACCTCCATATTTTCCAATGCCTGCTGCACCGATTTTGTCGACAACACCACATCAAGTTGCGCCTCATTTAGTTGGTTCAATGCCTGGTTTGCTTCAAGAGTCATCTCCTGCTGAGAGTGGTTGAGCTGCATTTCCGCTATCAACCTCTCCACCTTTGCCTCCTTTACCTTGTTTCTACCTTCACCCCAATTAAAAATAGGAATATTTACCGACAACATAGCAGCAAAGTTAGCCCCATCAAAAAGCTTCTCACCATTCAGTTCCAAACCATTAGTGTAGCCATACATCCCCATCACCCCAATATTGGGCAGAAAATCGCTCCTCACCAGTTTCACCTGCTGCTCCTTCATCTCTATCTGTTTAGAGAGTAGTGAATATTCCGGACGAAGCGTTATGTTTAAAGTGAAGTTCATTCAGTCATTTTGCAGCACATTGCAGTTAGAGCCCGCATTGTGCATTATTTAATACTTATACTTGTAATCAATGGTCAATGCGGACTGGAGCCGCAATGCCCCGCTTTACTTGTCACTATATTCACTCCAAACATCAAAACCCTGATTTCAACACACAGCTCTAACAATCAGCTCATTAACAGTTAATGATTAACCATTAATAATTAATAATTAGCTTTTCAGATCATACTGATAATCACAAAACTCAGCAATATCTGCATGATGGGTAATAAACAACACAGTGCGATCGCCAATCTCACTCTTCAAGTTCTTCAAAAATCTCTGTTCAGTTTCACTATCAAGGGCAGAAGTTGCCTCATCCAACAGCAATATTTTACCAGGACGAAGCAGCGAACGAGCAATGGCAACACGCTGTGCTTGCCCTTCAGAGAGGCCCGAGCCACTCTCGCCCAATATAGTATCCAAGCCATTTGGCAAGTCAAACACAAACTCGGCCGAGGCAATGTGTAGCACCCTAGAGAGCTCTTCATCACTAGCATCTTTATTGCCCAGCAACAGATTGTTGCGAATGCTACCACTAAACAGCGATCCTCCCTGTGGAACATATACAAAATTGGCACGCGTGCTTTCCGATACTGCCACCTGCCCAGTGGCATCTTCTATAGAAATGCTACCCGAATTGGGTTGTATAAGCGCCAATAGCAATCGTAGCAAAGTAGTTTTACCCACACCCGTTTCGCCCATCACTGCCACCATGGTGCCTGGTTTCACAACCATCGAAAAATCTTCCAAAACAGGCTTCGACTCTTTCGAATAGGCAAACGACACATTATCAATCGACAGCGTCACATCGCCCTCGAGCAACACCCTGTTTTTGTGCTCCTCTAGTTTAAAGCCAGTTAAGAATATCAAACGCTCCACAGCAGTCTTTGCAGCCACTATCGAAGGCAACAGTCTGATAAGGTTGAATAGCGGACGCTGAATGCGGTTTACAAGCTGCAAATAGGCAGTAACCATGCCAAACGTCACCGTCTGCTTTGCCAATCCATACGTGCTCCACAAAAAAGCTGTAATATAGCCACCATTAAAAGTGAGCCCCATCATCAAATTGGCAAAGATCGATACATTGGTTCTCTTGTGCACACTCTCGTGCAAATCGCTCTGCAGCTTATCTAGTCGCTCCAGCTCATTCTCCTGTTGCTCAAACGAGCGAATCACCACCTGGTTCAACAAACTCTCGCCCACCATAGCCGTAATCATACTTTCGCTCTCCTTCACCTGCAGCGTATATTTGCGCATATAAGTATAGTACACCTTGCTAAGAAGACCAAGCAGCGGCATACCCACACCCAAAATAATAGCCAACATGGGGTCTAAAATATATAGAAGCACCACCGCACCCACAAACTGCGTGGCAGCCACAATAGTGAGGGGTAGGGCAGTCACCATCATATTTATCACATCGTCGGTATCTTTTATAATGCGCGTTATCATATCCCCACTGTGCATCGTCGATAGCTCTTCCCATCTGGTATAAAGCAAATGCGAAAACACATTATATCTAATAGAGTTTGCCATTCTCACCTCTGTCATGCGGCGCATTCTAATGTCGAGCAGACGAAACAAAATTTGAAGAGCTATCAACACCACTAGCAAAATAGCATAATAGAGCAAACTGCCCTCTTGGGCACCCGTAGCAGTGTCTATAATCACCTTCGAGTACCATACAAAAGCCAGCGAAAAAGCCACCTCAAACAGCCCAATCAGGATAATCACCCCAATTCTAGCTCGATAGCCTATCGATGTATAGCGCAAAAATTGTATGGTCGATTTCATCTAAACCCTATTTTCAAACGATTTATCAGTTTCTTCATCGGCAACATTCTGATATGCTGTGGAGCTATAGCACCAAATTTTACAGACCGTGCAACCGTTGTTTTGTACGAAAACCACATTCCCCGCAATTTCTCTTGTGGTCGCTGTTTGCCCACCCTGTGAAACCCAAAATTGCCACTATTCAGCACATCCTCTATTATCCAATTGGCATGCTTTCCACCCTCTATCATTTCAAAGGGGAAAATCTCTTTCGGAGCGTCGAGGTGCTTCACCGCATCGCGTGCAAACAGCTGCATCGGATAGAGCAGGGCATACGATTGTGCAGTTGCTGTAAACCGTGTAGCATCTATCTCATCTCTATGCTTTGCAAGAAACAACAACCAATCGCAATATTGCCTAAACCCCAC
>DUVZ01000206.1 GCA_012840785.1 Bacteroidales bacterium | reverse complement strand
TCGGGTCGAACGTTTTAAACCCTCGCCATCTATAGTGGCAACTACCGTTTTTTGATGAACATCAAGGCCGCAACCGCGACTGATAAGTTGTTCAAATTGAACTGTTGACATATTGGCTCCTTTCTTTAGTTTATGTAAGTGTCTAATAAGCAGACATTACAAAATTAAAAGAAAACCTGATATATCAGGTAAAATCAATACATTTTCATGCTCATGGGTGTTTGAAAATCATGGAGGTTTCATAACTATAAACGCTTAAAAGTGAAACATAAAAATTAATTGCGATTGCAATAACTGAAAAATAAATGAGGGGGGCAAATATTTAATGTTAAAAAACAAATCACGTATTATAAAAAATATTTTTAGTGGATAGTTTACTTACAATAAGATTTTTATGAAAACAAAGTAGCTTAAAGAGGTTATTATTGTTGTTCTTGTGAATTATAATCTGCCTTTATTTAGGCATGGCTTTACTTCTTCTGATTAGAGAACTATTAAATATAAATTCCATTAATAATTATCTTTTTTCTCATTTTCATTTTTTCGCCCAAAAAGGTTTTTTCTCAAGGCATCTTTCAAGGTGTTGTATTTAAAGTCATACCCAGCATCTTGTATCTTCTGCGAAGAGATGCGACTCCCCTCTAAGATTATTTGAGAGGCTTCACCCAAATACATTTTAAAAACAAACTCGGGAACAGGTGGCAAGAACATTGGTTTTTTCAACACACTGGCCACAGCTTTCATAAATTCAGCATTGGTAGTATACTCAGGGGCAACAGCATTGTAAGCACCTGTCATGGTTTCATCTTCAATGGCTTTGACATAAATCTCGCACAAATCATCAATATCTATCCAAGGCATATATTGAGACCCTTTGCCAAGTGGTGCTCCTAACCAAAACTTAGTCGGTAATACAGCTTTTTTTATCAAATCGCTATTTTCTGACAAAACAACACCTGTGCGAATGCTTACTGAACGAATGCCCAACTCGGTAGTAAAAAGTTCTGCTTGTTCTTCCCATTTTTGACATACTTTACCCAAAAAGTCATTTGCAGGTTTATCGTCTTCTACAAAAATCTTATCAGTAGTTTCCGAACCGTAATAACCTACAGCAGAGGCAGATATAAATGCATCTACTTTAGTATCCATTTCTTGCAACTTTTCGAGTATCAATTTTGCAGAGCGCACCCTGCTTTCTATAATCATGCGCTTTCGTGCATCTGTCCATTTACTATCGGCAATACCAACACCTGCTAAGTGAACTATTACATCGGCCTTCTCTAAAGCTTCTTCGTCTATCTGCCCTTTAAGTATATTCCACCCATAACGTGGTATGTTTGCGTTAATGTCTCTTTGGCGGCTTAGCCATATTACATTGTAGCCTTTTCTTTTTAGCAATTTGGTGAGTCTCCTACCTATCATTCCCGACCCACCAGTTATTAATATTGTTTTCATTGTTTTATATTGTTTATAATCTGTTCTTATTTTAAGAACAAAAAAGACGAAAGATTGTTGTCTAGCAACACTCTTTCGCCTTTATATTTTTAAAACTGAGACAAATTGTAAAGAAACACTTTCGGTCTTTACTTGTCGATATTTTAAAGAGAAGGATGCACTATGACAAAATTATTGACCGCCATCCTTTCGCCTCTTGTTCTTTGTATCTTATTGCTTGTCTCTATTGTAATTTTCAGCAAGTAAAAAAAGTAACAACGAGGCTATCTAAGTTTATGAAATTAAGGAGTTTATTTTAGTAAATTACTGTTTCAGAAACGAGGATAACGAAGTATTTGTACTTTTATTCTAAAAAAACTATCTACGATTGCCCATTGCAATCATCACATAGTAAATTAAAGTAGCCAACGACCCCAATGCAGCAACCACATAAGTATAAGCAGCCCATTTGAGAGCATCTTGCGCTTCGGAGTGATTCCTCGAATTGGTTACACCTGCCGTTTTCAACCAAACTAATGCACGTTGCGAAGCATTGATTTCTACAGGTAGGGTTACAAAGCTAAATAGTGTAGTCATTGCAAAAAGTGCAATGCCAACCCAGATAAGCATTGGATAAGATTCCATCATTATTATCCCCCCCAACAGAATCCATGTAACCCATTTTGATGAAAAGGATACTGCAGGCACTAATGCCGAACGCATTTTGAGTGGAGCATAAGCGCGTGCATGCTGTATGGCATGGCCCGTTTCGTGAGCCGCCACTGCTGCTGCTGCAACACTATTCATGTTAAATACTGGTTCACTTAGG
>DUVZ01000205.1 GCA_012840785.1 Bacteroidales bacterium | reverse complement strand
GCCCCTCGGGTGAGTTCAAGTAGGTTTTTTTGATAGTTTCGAAAGTGCTGATTGCTTTATCAAAATTTTGAGCATGTAGGTAAGCCAGTCCTGCTTTCTTATAGTATATAGGAGAAAGTAGATTGTCGTTAGCATCCTTCGCAGCTTTTAAAAACTGATTGGCAGCTTTGTCACTCATATCTAAATTCATATATACATCACCCACTGCACCTGTTATGGCTGGCGTAATCATTTTGTCTCCACCTTTAAATTTGTCTAGGTAGTTGAGTGCTTTTTCGTTGTCACCCAAACGACTGTAAGAAATACCGGCATAAGCTTTAGCTAAATCTGCTGTTTTTGTACCGCCATATTGATTTATCACTTCTTCAAAACCAATATAGTCGTTTCCATCACCAAAAAGGGCAAGGGAATCTTGTTGATTTTGAAAGTAGCGTTCACCTTTAAAGATGGCAGCTTGAGCTCTTTCGTTCTTAGGTTTTTTGTAGAAGTTGTTGTAAGCTAATACAGCCAACACCACTGCTATTATAATGCCTAGGGCAATCATTATAGTGTTTTGGTTTTTCTCTATAAACTGTTCAGAACTTGTTAGCGCTTCATTTATATTCTCTAAGTTCTTTTCAGCAGTTGCTTCTTTTTGTTTTTTCGACATCTTATATTAATATAAAAAGGTTTTTAATTTGCAGATGCAAAAGTAAAGATTTTTACCTGATATATAAAATATAAGGGGTGATTTTTTTAAAGTTATTTGTATCACATTAATCTTTTAGCTACGTTTGTAGTCTAATCCATTGCGAAGAACGGGGTTTTTAATTATTTTAGAACAAAATAGAAATGAAAAGAATTTTATTAATAATAGGTTTGGTATTCACTATTATTGCCAGTGGGGATGCTCAAACTCAAAACGAAAATGTTTTTTCAACTGTTCCGGAAGTAAATGGAAAAGTTGTGTTTCAACAATTTATTCATACTCATCAGGGAATGAGCGAAGCTCAGGTATACTCTTTGCTATATAAGTGGGGTAAAGACAATTATGCTGGCAACCCGCTTTTATCTGGTATTCGATTCAATGAAAAAGAAAAGAGCATCACTGTGAGTTCAAAAGTAGAGTTGTTGTTACCAGAAAATAGCACCGGTGATCGTCTGAAGAAGATGATGAACTATCGATTTGATGCATCTATCACTAGTGCAGGCTGTGTGTTGATTATACGTGATGTAACTTATCAAGATGGTGAGAAGAATAAAACCTTTTTTCCTAAACTCTCCTCAGCCGAAGAGATGATTACTGATAGTGCAATAAACTCAAATGAAAGTGATAAAGAGTTGAAAGAGAATTTACGTAAAAGCACATTGTACTTTTTGAATGAGTTGTACAATGATTTAAAGGGAGTTCTTTCTGTCTCAAACTAGTTTTTGAGGTGGTTGGATAAGGGCAATACAAAGATTTAAAAACAGTTATATCAATTTTATTTGCCAATTTATTTGGTAGATAAAAAATATATGACTAATTTTGCGCCCTAATTTCGTGGAAAGAGTAGAATAAAAAACGAGATAATAATATAACAGATAATAGAGCCATGGCCAAAATTTG
>DUVZ01000204.1 GCA_012840785.1 Bacteroidales bacterium | reverse complement strand
CTCGAAATTTTGTGCAGGAAAAAGTGAAAACTGTGTGCATAATTCAGAAGTTTTTTGTACTTTCATAATACTTATATTTTTGAAAAACCCCGATTTTAAGTGTTTCCAGTACTTATCGGGGTTTTGCTCATGTAAATATAAGCATTATTCAATTGATACACAAGAGTTTGGACGTTAAATGAAACTGCCTAAATTATGAGCTACTTTATACTTCTAAATATAAAGTAAGTATGACAGTTTTTTAATGATAAAACAAAATAGGGACAAATGATCGGAATCATTAACCCCTATTAATTTATACTTGAGAGATTAGAATAGAGAGTCCCAATAAGAAGTAAGTTTAGTCATAGAAACGAAAACTTTACCTTCTATTCAACTCATCGTTTTCAACTTTGTTATTAAAGTACTATTCGCTTATCCCTACCCTATTTAAGATAAAAGCAAACTCAAAAGCAACGTCTTTTATTCTACTATATCTACCAGTAGCTCCACCGTGACCCGACTCCATATTCATGCGCATTATCAGAATATTATCATCTGTTTTGTGTTCACGCAGTTTGGCAGTCCATTTGGCAGGTTCGTGAAATAGCACCTGCGAATCGTTTATACCACCAGTTATAAGCATATTTGGGTAGTTTTGATTTGTTACATTATCATAGGGAGAGTACGACAAAATATAGTTGTAATACTCCTCTTCGTTAGGATTACCCCACTCCTCATATTCGCCTACTGTAAGCGGCAAGCTTTCGTCGAACATAGTAGTTACCACATCCACAAATGGCACCTGAGCTACAATAGTTTGATACAAGTCTGGGCGCATATTAGCTACAGCCCCAACAAGCAATCCACCTGCACTTCCCCCCATAGCAGCAAGTTTATCAGACGAGGTGTACATATCTTCAATCAACTTTTCGCTACAAGCGATAAAATCGGTAAAGGTATTTTTCTTTTTCAATAGTTTACCATCTTCATACCACTGTTCGCCAAGGTCGCTACCTCCACGTATTTGAGCAATAGCAAATACAAACCCTCTATCAATTAAACTGTAATAGGCTGTGCTAAAGTACACATCTGAACTCATACCATAACTTCCATAAGAGTAGAGCAATGCAGGATTGCTGCCATCTTTTTGCAAACCTTTCTTATATACAATAGCCATTGGCACTTCTACACCATCAGGTGCAGTAGCCCAAAGTCTTTCCACGGTATAGTCGTCGGGATTGAATCCAGAAGGAACCTCTTGCTCTTTCAATTTTGTAGTAGCTTCATCTTCCACATTATACTCATATAGTGTGGTAGGTCTGTTTAATGAAGTGTAAGAGTAGCGTATAGTTGATGCATCGTATTCGGGGTTTCCAAGAAGCGATGCACTATATACAGGCTCTGGAAATGATATGCTTTTTGATTCTCCTCCATCAACAGGTTTCAGTTCAATTTGTGTAAGACCATTTTTACGCAACTCTAATGAAACGTAATCTTTTAAGATATCTATTCTTTCAATTCTTATTTCAGGGTCGTGAGCAACAAACTCTGTCCAGTTATCTTTATTTTGATATTCATCGAATGGAACTTTATACACTTTGCCATTCAAGTTTTCTTTGTCTTTGTATCTCACATAAAAACCATCTTCGTGAGTATATACAGAGTATTCTACATCTTTTACACGAGGTCTGAATACTTTAAAATCAGACATTGGCTTGTCTGCTAATATATATCGCTCTTCGGATGTTGTTGAGCTTGAGCTTTCTATAAAAATATAGTCTCTCCTTTTGCTGGTAGAAACATAAGTAGAAAACTTGGCATCATCTTCTTGATATACCAATGTGCTCTCATCAGCATCCAACATCTGACGACGTATTTGATACGAACGCAATGTTTCGTCTATCACTCCAAAGAAAAGTGTTTTGCTATCGTTTGCCCAGGCAACCGATGTGGCTCCATCAATACTAAAACCAACGTCGTCTCCTGAGGCTAAATCTTTGATGTGTAATTTAAACTCGGCAAACGAACCAGTTTCGTTATAGAAATAGGCAGCTTTGCTGTTATCTGGACTAACAGAATAGCCTCTAAAAATAAAAGCTGACTTACCTTCGCCCATCTCATTCAAATCAAATATTATCTCTTCTGGAGCTTCCATCGAGCCTTTTCTTCTACAATGTGTAGCATATTCTTTGCCTGCCTCTGTACGAGAGTAATAATAATAACCATTCCTTAGAGTGGGATAACTCTCATCATCTTCTTTCATACGACCAAGAATCTCATTGTAAATTTTTTCTTGCAAATCGCTAGTTGATGACATTACGGTTTCGGTGTATGCATTCTCTGCATCTAAATAATCAATTACCTTTGGATCTGTTTTATCTCTCATCCAGTAGTAATTATCAACGCGCTGTTGATCGAACTCAACAAATGTTTTGGGTTGTACTTCTGCGACAGGTGGTGTCGGAAAATCTGACTGTTTCAATATTTTATTCTCTTTTTGTGGATTACAAGCGGTGGCTAATAATGCAAAAAACACCGCTAAAAATGTTATGTGCTTCATAATACTTGGGTTTTATAAGATTTTTAATATACAAAGATAAATAAGTTATGCATAATTGTGATGTTTGAAAGCAACTATTTCATATAACAACTCTATATTTATTTTACAAATAGCAACATTTAGTTTGAATTAATGAACTTATATACATATATTTGCAAGAAGATTTAATTTATCAAACAACAATTTAACAATAACACAAATGAAAAAGGTAAACCTACTCCTAATCGCTCTTGCTAGCGTTATGGCATTTTCAAGTTGCAATAGCAATAAGAAAACTGAGACAGAAAATGAAACTGAAACAATACAAACCATTGTTACAGTTGACAAATTATTGACAAATGCAGAGCAAGAGCTTGATAATGTTGTTTTAGTAGAAGGTGTTTGCACGCACATTTGCTCGCATGGTGGCAAAAAATTATTTTTGATGGGCGATGATGACTCCAAAACTATTCGCGTTGAAGCTAGTGATGATATAGGCGCATTTAAACCCGAGAGTGTAAACAGCATAGTAAAGGTAAAAGGTACGCTAAAAGAAGAGCGCATCGACGAAGCTTATTTAACACAATGGGAGGCTAGACTAGCTGAAGGAGTTGTGGATGAGCATGGAGAAGATGGCGAAGGCTGCGAAACTGAGCTTAAAGCTCAAGGGCAAGAGGAACTTGATAGCGAAACTGCACGTATTAAAGACTTTAGAGAAAAAATTGCCGTAAGAAACGAAACAGAAGGTAAAAACTATCTCTCTTTCTACTATGTTGAAGCTATAGAGTACACCATTCTATAGTTATGAGCAAAAACTTTATGAAACAATTAAGAAAGTGGTCACGTACAATTCATCGTGACCTCTCTTTCTTTTTTTCTGGTGTAATTATCATTTATGCCATATCGGGATTTGTGTTGAATCACAAAAAAGATTTCAACTCCGACTACTCTATAAAAACCTATGACTTTTCGATAGAAGGTAGCTATCCCCTATCGCAAGAGATGTTTACAAAAGAGAAGATAATTGCAATACTTGAACCTTACAACGAGGCTAAAAACTATACCAAACACTACTTTCCTAGCAATGAAACCATGAAAGTGTTTCTTAAAGGAGGCTCGTCGATGGAGGTAAATCTTGAAAATGGAAATGCCTTATACGAACAGCTGAGAAAACGCCCCATTATTAGCAAATTTAATTGGCTACACTACAATCCTAATAAATGGTGGACTATATTCTCTGACATTTTTGCCTTTTCGCTTATAGTCATCACACTTACAGGATTGATAATAACGCGAGGCAAAAAAGGTTTGTGGGGAAGGGGTGGAATAGAGTTGTTAATTGGAATTATAATTCCACTGCTATTTATTCTGCTTACATAGGACTGATTATCAAACGACAAGAAAAGGAGAGTGTAATCAAAAAAAGAGGACTTTTAATCCTCCTTTTTGTATATCCGTATACCTTAAATCGTTGCTACTTACTTTGCTGTTCTTTAGCCTTGTAAGCTATTGCATAAAAACGTATCTGTTTTATCACGGCAAGTAATCCATTTGAACGTGTTGGTGATAAATGCTCTGTAAGCCCAATATCTTCTAAAAAATGTAGTTTTGCTTCATTTATCTCATCGGGTGTGCGTCCTGAAAAAACCTTCAGCACTAAAGCCAACAAACCTTTTACAATTACCGCATCACTCTCTGCACGAAAGTGCAATTTGCCATCAATGTATTCTGAGTGCAACCACACTCGGCTTTGACACCCCTCAATAATATTCTCGGGAGTTTTATATTTTTCATCTAACGGTTCTAGTGAATTACCCTGATCAATAATGAGTGCATATTTATCCATCCAATCGTCAAACATTGAAAACTCATCTATTATCTCTTCTTGTACTTGTTCTATCGTTTGCATAATCTATATAATTTAATCTCAAAACGCTATTAATCATTCTTTTGATAGGAGAATTCTGATATCCCCATGCTTCTATATGTCTCTTTTAGGGCTTCTTCATTATCCGATATTACTAATAGTTTATCTCCTACACATAGCTTAGTCTGTCCGGTTGGGATAAAATATTTCTCTCCACGTTTCACCATTACAGCCAATGTTTTATTGGGGAGAGACATCTCCATCAGGTTTTTGCCATGCTTAAGGGCATCTTCGGTGATAAGTATCTCAGTCATGGCAGACTTTATTTCTTCAGAAAACTCAACATCGAAATCTTCTAAGCTACGGTATTGTTCGGGTTGCCTAGATAGTTTGAGCCACGAGGCTACACGATTCAAAGAAGTGCCTTGAAGAATTAATGAAACCAATGTAATAATAAAAACAATATTGAACAACCATCGTGCATGAGGCACTTCGGCTGCTAATGTAAGAATAGCAAAAATAATGGGCACTGCACCTCTTAAACCTACCCACGAAACAAAAGCTTTATCACGATTAGTTATTCTCTTAAATGGAATTAAGCATAGATACACACTAAGTGGACGAGCTACAATAATAATAAAAAAGGAGATAATTAGACCTGGAATTAAAACATCAGCACTCAACAACTCTCGGGGATTTACCAAAAGACCCAGTGTTAAGAACAATAATATCTGACTCATCCATGCCAAACCATCCATAAATCGCATTGAAGTGCGTTTGTGTACAAATTTAGAATTACCTATAACAAGTCCTGCAATATAAATAGCAAGGTATCCATTGCCTTTTAGAAAATAGGTGAGAGAAAACACAAACATACCCAGCGTGAAAAGAAGAATGGGATAAAGAGCTTCATTATCTAGTTTTATTCTATTAATTAAGACTACGGAAGCCTTTCCAAAATAGTAGCCTACTAGTGCACCCACAACCAATTGAACTATAACCATTAATGCAACATACCAAAAACTAATGCCTCCAGAGTTGATAATGGTTATGAGAGTAACTGTCAGCATATAAGCCATAGGATCGTTGCTTCCGCTTTCCAACTCTAGCATGGGTCGGAGATTGTTTTTCAATATCGTTCCTCGCGAACGCAATATACCGAAAACAGATGCAGAGTCGGTTGATGATGTTGTAGAAGCAAGTAAAAGAGCCGTAGCCAAGCCAATGCCTAACGAAGGAGCTAATGCACCTGAAAGCCACCATATAAAAAAACCTGTAAATAAAGCTGTGAGTACTACACCACCAGTTGCTAGTATTATACCAGGGTAAATAATTGGTTTTATCTCTAGAAACTTGGTGTCTAATCCTCCAGAAAAAAGAATGATACTTAGTGCAACTGTACCAATTATTTGTGCTGTTTGAATATTTTGAAAATCGAGCCCAAAACCATCTTGCCCAAAAGCCATACCTACTCCTAGGAAAAGCAACAACACGGGTATACCAAATTTATGACCAGCTTTTCCAACTATCATACTTATAAAAAAGAGCACAGAGCCCAAAAGCAATATAAATTCTAAAGACATAGCTATATTTAGTAACGTTGTTTGAGTAAAACAGTATCTTTTTTAATTACAAGCGTGGCCTTCCCTCCCACAATCATGGGCAAATTTATTCTTGTGTGCCCAACTGGGAAACCAAAACATACAGGAAAATCAAACTCTTTCACAGCAGACATTATAGATTCGTACAAACTTCCATACATTTTGCTGTCTTCTTCATAGTCTGTAAACTGTCCTACAATGAGTCCTTTAATCTTATAGAACAGTCCAGATATTTTTAATTGATATATCATTCGGTCGATACGATAAGGCTCTTCTCCAATATCTTCTATAAACAATATGCCATTTCTTGGAATCTTTATATACTTCGACCCTAGAAGGGCTGTATAGACTGACAAGTTGCCACCAAACAAAGTTCCTGTAGTTTTGCCCAATCTATTTAAATGAGGGTGATTTACAGGAACAGTATAATTGAGTTCTCTACCAGAAATAGCAGATTTTGTATACAAAACGGAAAGATTTGCACCTCCCTCTTCAGAAAAATGCTTTACCATTGGACCATGAATAGACATAATACCATGGCTATGTAGTGCTGCATGCAATGCAGTGATATCGCTAAAGCCAATAAGCCATTTAGGGTTGTCTTTTATTGCAGTAAAATCGAGTCTATCTAACAAATGAACTGCACCATACCCACCACGAGAACAGAATATTAGCTTAACCTTGGGGTCGTCCATGGCTGTTTGCAAATCATATAGCCTTTGCTCAATAAAACCACTAAAACGCCCTGTCTCACGCAGTGCATTTTCAGAAACACTTACCTCTAAGCCCCACTCTTGAAGTATTCCCATTGCATCATTCACATATACCGGATTTACATTTCCAGATGGAGAGACTATAGCTACTTTATCATTTAATTTTAAAAAAGGTGGGCGTTTCATCTAACAATCTATTTAAATTAAAAACATGAGAGGAAACTGCTCCCCTCTCATGACTCTATATTTAATCTTCACAACAAGCTCAGTTTCTTATCATCAATACTTTGATGATAATACTATTTAGCAAGAGGTGAATTTACGCATCAATATTTGCATAAGAAGCATTCTCCTCGATAAACTCTCTGCGAGGAGCAACTTCTTCTCCCATCAACATAGAGAACACCATATCAGCATCAGCACTATTTTCAATTGTCACCTGACGAAGTGCTCTGTGCTCGGGATTCATTGTAGTAGACCACAATTGCTCTGCATTCATCTCTCCTAGACCTTTATAGCGTTGTGTATGTACAGCATTCTCGTTACCGTCAGCATACTTATCAATAAAAGCCTGTCGCTGAGCATCATTCCAACAATACTCCTCTATTTTTCCTCTTTTCATCAAGTAAAGGGGAGGTGTTGCTACATACACACATCCTTTGTCGATAAGCGGACGCATGTGACGGAAAAAGAAAGTAAGAATTAGGGTTGCAATATGGCTACCATCTACGTCCGCGTCAGTCATAATAATAACTTTATGATAACGCAATTTACCCATATTTAATTCTTTTGAGTCATCTTCAGTTCCAATGGTAACTCCTAAAGCAGTATATATATT
>DUVZ01000203.1 GCA_012840785.1 Bacteroidales bacterium | reverse complement strand
ATTTTCCTCCTGTTGCCATTATAACATGATTGCAAAGGAGCTTTTTGCCATTTGCCTTTACGCCTATTACGGTGTTGTCTTCAACTAGCAACTCTTCGACTCTGTAGCCGCAGCGTATTTCTACTTTATGGTTTTTAACCCACTGTAATAGAGCATTCAATACATCTCTTGAACGGTTGCTGGCAGGAAAATAACGACCTCCACGCTCCAAAGTGCTTTCAACGCCATGCTCTTCGAGTAGTTTAATAATATCTTTTGAGAAAAAAGAGGAGAAAGCATTACGCAGGAAGCGTCCATTGGGGTACACATGTTTAATAAACTCACTTATAGGTGCATCGTTTGTGATATTGCATCTGCCTTTACCCGTAATTAGCAGTTTGCGTCCTTCGTGTTTCATCTTTTCCAACACCAACACCTTGCCACCCAACTCTGCTGCCCTTCCTGCTGCTAACAGTCCTGCTGGACCAGCTCCTATAACTATAACATCAAAATTACTCATTACACTCATTTTTTATCTAAAGATAATATCTCTCACTATTTTCATCTCGGCATACTCGTTTAGTTTATCAATCAAGCCTTGTTTATTCATCATCAACTCGGCACGCAATACCGATGATTTGAGGTAGACGATAAGCACACCTCTATTTAGGTAAACATTGGATGTGTATGAGGCTACACCCTCGCCTAGTACTTCATTCCAACCCCTAACGACACGGTTTTCTGCAACTCCTCTTTGTAGGTGATTCAGTTGAGAGTTTTTTTCTCCCAACACTTCTTTTATGATGGTTCCTATATCTTTTGCGTTTCTTTTTCTCATTGTAGGTGTATGTCTGTTATAGTGTTATCAATTATTGTTCCATCTGCTCTATCACGCCATTGGCAACAGAATAGAGATGATAGTTATTGTTGAAAGGCTGCAATATTCTATCGAGTGACTGTCGATTGGTATCGGAGATGAATATTTGTCCAAAATCTGGGCCCGATACAAGTTGTATAATCTCTTTTACACGTGCCTCGTCAAATCTATCAAAGATATCGTCGAGTACCAACAGCGGCATTGTATTACTTTTGCGAGAAAGAAATTGATACTGAGCTAGTTTGAGTGATACAAAAAAGGTTTTTTTCTGTCCTTGTGAGCCATCCTTTTTTATGGGGTACTCATCTATCAACATATCTAAATCGTCGCGGTGGATGCCTACAGTGGTGTGTCCAAGTATCATATCACGGTCGCGTGCAGCAAGTAGTCGCTCTTCGAAGCTACAATTGTCTAGCTGCGAGGTGTAGTGGAGCGATACAATCTCTCTCGACTGGCTAATGGTGCTATAGAATTGATTGAAGATAGGAATTAGTTCTTCAATAAACAATTTTCGTTTCTCAAAGATAGCCTCACCTTCCTCTATCATCACCTCTTCCCAAAGTTTTAGCAGGCTTTTGTCTACATTGTCTAGTTTTAGTGTAGCATTGCGTTGTTGTAAAGCATTGTTGTAGCGCACTAGCGATTGAAGGTAGGGTTTATCGAACTGAGAAATGGCTACATCCATAAAAGTGCGCCGTGCTTCGCTTCCTCCCATTATCAACTCGTCGTCGGCTGGAGATATCATTACCAGTGGAATAAAGCCAATGTGTGCAGATAGTTTGTCGTACTGTTTTTTGTTGCGTTTAAATTGTTTCTTCTGACGTCGCTTCAAGGCACACATTATCTCCTCTTGGTTGCCATCTGCAAATTCATATTTACCTTGAATCATGCAGAGATCAGCGTCATGCAGAATAACTTGTGAGTCGATAGGATTGGAGTGACTTTTACAAAACGATAGATAATAGACAGCATCTAGTAGATTGGTTTTGCCCATACCATTGTCTCCCAAAAAACAATTTATTTTGGGTGATAGTGTTAGCTCCACCTCTTCGAGGTTTTTGTAGTTGAGTATAGATAAGTGCTTTAATATCATATTGTTTTGTAGTACTTTCTGTTTTTTTAATCAGCCACAAGAAGTTTTTGTAGCTCTTCTGGCGTTATGTTTACGCTTAATTTTCCATGCTGAGCAAAGGCTATGCGTCCACGCTCTTCTGATACGATGATTACTTTTGCATCGGTTTCTTGTGATATACCCAATCCGGCACGATGACGCAAACCAAGATGTTTAGGGATATTGGGGTTTTGAGAAACGGGTAATATACAACCTGCTGCTCTTATTTTTTTGCCCACTATTATCATTGCACCATCGTGCAAAGGGCTGTTGGTAAAGAATAAGTTCTCTATTAATCGAGTGGAGATATCGGCATTTATTATCTCGCCTGTTTGCTCGTACAAACCTAGTTGTATATCTTCCTGAACAACTATCAACGCACCCACTTTTTCTTTAGCCATATTCATGCAGGCAAATACTATGGGGGTAATGTGAGAAATATCTTTCTCTTTTGAGTTTTGAGAGAAGATGAATTTGGTGAGCATCTTCCACCCTTTGCGTGAGCCCATCGACATGAGGAAGCGTCTGATTTCGTCTTGAAAAAGGATGATGAGAAGAATGGGACCAACATCTATAACCACTTTTAATACGGTGCCCATCAGTCTCATTTCAAGGGTATCAACTATACCCCAAAGGATTAAGAATGATGCAATTCCTATAAACAGTGGTTTAGTTCCAGATATTTTTACTAATCGATAGGCATAATACATTATTGAGGCTAACAATAATATATCAATCATGTCCTTTATTCCAAAGTATTTGAGCATAGCGTGAGTGTATTAATATATAAGTTGTTGAGGCGTATATTTGTTCAGTTTATCAGTTAGTTTTACACATTCTACAGCTTCTTTCACATCGTGTACACGCAATATTTTTGCTCCAGATTGCAAAGCATAGGTGTTTAAAACTGTTGTAGCGTTCAAACTTTCATTTGCTGTTATCTCCAATGGCTTGTAAAGCATCGATTTTCTAGATATACCTACTAGCAAAGGTGTATCAAATATATGAAAATATTTGAGATGTGCCATCAATTCATAATTTTGCTCTAATGTTTTGCTGAATCCAAACCCTGGATCTACTATTATATCATTTACTCCAAGACTGTTGAGATGAGCAATTTTTTCGGAGAAATAGAAGATGATATCTTGTATAAAGTTGTTGTAACTAGTATGTTGTTGCATGGTTTGTGGAGTGCCGCGCATGTGCATCAGTATATAGGGTACATTTAGATTGGCTACTGTGGCAAACATTTGATTATCAATCTGTCCACCAGAAATATCGTTGATAATGGCAACGCCATATTTTTCGACGCTAGCTTTTGCAACGTCTGAGTAGAAAGTGTCGACTGATAGAATGGCATTGGGAAACTCTCGTTGGATAATGGATAGAGCAGGAGCAAGGCGCTCCATCTCTTCCTTTGCTGTATGCAATGTAGAGGTGGGTGTAGTAGATTGTCCTCCTATATCGATAATAGAGCCACCTTGGTCTATTATTTGCTGCACTCGCTCTACTATCTCTTTTTCAGATTGTTTGCGGCTTCCTTGATAGAACGAGTCGGGTGTGATGTTTACAATACCCATCACCAAAGGGGTGTCTAAACTAACTAACTTACCTTTTATATTGATGGTTTGATGAATCATTTTTTTGTCTGTTTTATAGGGTTACTATTTGTTGGATAGTCTATATTGTAGTGTAGCCCACGGCTCTCTTTGCGTTGCATTGCATGTTTTATTACCTCGTAGCTTACTTTAATAATATTACGCAGTTCGCAAATATCACGTGAAACTACCGATTGATTAAATAGGTTTTCTGTTTCTCTAAAAAGAATATTTAATCGTGACAGAGCACGTTGCAATCTTAGATTGGAGCGAACAATGCCTACATAAGACGACATAATTTGAGCCACCTCTTTTTCGGTTTGAGTTATCAGCACCATCTCTTCTGGCAGGGTTGTTCCCTCTGCATTCCAAGCCGGTATGTTTTCTTCGAAATCGAAATCTTTGAAAACTTTGAGTGCATGCTTTGCTGCTGCATCGGCAAATACTACTGCTTCTATCAATGAGTTGGATGCCAGTCTGTTTGCTCCATGCAACCCGGTACAGGCACATTCGCCATTGGCATAAAGCCGGTGAATACTCGATTGGGCATCGAGGTTTACTTCGATACCTCCACAGCTATAATGAGCTGCTGGTGCAACGGGTATATAATCTTTTGTGATATCTACACCATGCGACAAACATTTTTTATAGATAGCAGGAAAGCTATTTTTTGTCTCTTCGGCGTTTTTATGGGTTATATCCAAGTATACATGATCATCGCCACGGTGCTTCATTTCACTATCGATAGCACGCGCCACAATATCACGGGGAGCAAGCGACTCTCGCTCGTCGTAGCGCTTCATAAAGTCGACCCCATCCATTGTTCTGAGAATGCCACCATATCCTCGCAAGGCTTCGGTGATAAGAAACGATGGACGCTCGTGTGGATGGAAAAAGGCTGTTGGATGAAACTGCACAAACTCCATATCTTTTATAATGCCCTTTGCACGCGCCACCATAGCAACCCCATCGCCAGTGGCTACCAATGGATTGGTGGTGGTTTGATAGATAGAGCCAATGCCACCTGTAGCCATCATCGTAACCCGTGAAAGGAATTTATCTATTTCGTTTGTCTTTTGATTGAGCACAAATGCTCCGTAACACTCAATATTGGGTGTGGTGCGGGTAACAATCTCACCTAGATGATGTTGGGTAAGGATTTCTATTGCAAAGTGATAGTCGAAAATGTCGATACTGGGGTGTTTTTTCACTGCACGTATAAGGCTGGTTTGTATTTCAGCTCCAGTGCTATCTTTGTGATGCAGTATGCGTGACTCTGAGTGTCCTCCCTCTTTGTGCAAATCGAAGTTTCCTTCTTCGTTTTTATCAAAATTTACTCCCCAATCTACTAGTTCTTTTATTTGCTGTGGAGCTTGGCTCACTACTTTTTCAACTACCTCTCTATCGCATAGTCCCGCCCCTGCAATGCATGTATCGGCAATGTGTTTGTCGAAATTGTCGAGTGTTTGACTCACTGTGGCTATACCTCCTTGTGCATGAAAGGTGTTGGTATCTTCTAGTTGGTTTTTTGTAACAATGGCTACTTTGCCATGAGCTGCTACTTTAAGAGCAAAGCTCATACCAGCAATTCCTGAACCAATTACAAGGAAGTCGTATTTATGTGTCATTGTTGTTTTGCTTATTAACCTACAAATTTAAGCATTTAAGTCTATAAAGTTTGTCTCTTTTCATTTTAAAATTGGGTTGATGGGCATGTAGCGGCGTTTAGCTGTATGTATATCATGCAGTGCTTTCTGTTTTTAGTTAAAGGTGTCGAAATGGTTGTGTAAACATAATAAAGATTTATTTGTTATGTTATTAGTAAATTAGGTTCAAAATAATCTACATATAATTATAACTATGAAAAAAATAAAATTTGTTCTTATACTTGCTTGTAGTTTCCTTTTATATCAAACTCAATTTGTTGTAGCTCAGCAATCAACAGAGGCTACTATACCCATTAGAGCACGAGTTGTAGCGGATGACTCTCGCACTCCATTGGAGTATGCAAGTGTAAGTATCACAAATACCAATATTTCTACTGTAACCAATCAAGATGGTTACTTCTCATTGAGAATACCAGAGTCGGCAAAAAATTATAAACTGAAAGTAGAGCATTTAGGCTATAAAAACATTGCTATACCTGTCATTACGCTTATTGGAAAAGACGATAGTGTGATTAGAATGACTGTTGGTTCAATTCAGTTAGACGAAATAGAGGTTTTAACTGGCGATGGTGGCGATTTGGTGAGAGAGGCGCTGCGCTCTATAACTATCAACTACGAAGAAGACCCCAATATGATGGTTGCTTTTTATAGAGAGGCTATTAAAAAAGGATCGAGGCATCTCTCATTGGTTGAGGCTGTGCTTGATATATACAAGGCATCGTACAAATCATTTAGAAACGATCAAGCCAGAATATATATTGGTAGGAAGGCTACTGATATTAGTGCAAAGGATACGGTGTTTATGAAATTTCAAGGAGGAATAAGCGATGCTTTGATGCTTGATATTGCTAAACATCCAGAAATTGTGTTTGGTGAGGCAGGCGAGGGGTATCATTTCAATATAGAAGGGGTGATAACTATGGACGATAGACCCCACTATGTGATTGATTTCTTTCCATATTCGAACATTGATGAAATTTTGTTTAGAGGGAAAATTTATCTCGATGTAGAGTCGCTGGCTTTCAAGCGCATGGAGTTTAATATGAATGTGGAGGGACGAAAGGATGCAGCAGCCATTTTTATAAAACGAAAACCATCTTCGATGCGTATCTCTGCCGAGAGTGCTAAATATGTAGTTGATTATGTGGAGAGAAACGGTAAATGGTATTTCAACTATAGTGGTACAGAGGTGCAGTTTAAAGTGAGATGGAGAAAGCGCAGTTTCTTTGGATTGTTTTCATCAAACTACACCGTGTTTTCAGAAATAGCAGTTACTGATAGATACGAAGATGATGTGCAACGATTTCCACGTAGCGAACGAATACGTTCAACAGATGTGATTGCAGAAAAAGTGGAGTATTTTCAAGATCCAGAGTTTTGGGGCGATTATACTGTAATTGAACCCGATGCCGAGATTACTAATGCTATAAAACGTTTGAGCGATAAACTATTGCGTAGAGAGTAATCTTTATTGGAATATAGTTTCTCATATCGAAAAGATGTGCTATCTTTGCACTCGATTGACAATTAAAATTTAAAATTTTATGTATTTAGACTCAGCAAAAAAGCAAGAAATCTTCGCTAAATACGGAACGTCTAACACTGATACTGGCTCACCTGAAGCGCAGATAGCATTGTTTTCATACCGTATCAAGCATTTGACTGGACATTTGAAGTCAAATCAAAAAGATTATAACACAGAGCGTTCGTTAAGAATCTTAGTAGGTAAGCGTCGTCGTTTACTTGACTATTTGATAGACAAAGATATCAACAGATATCGTGCTATCATTAAAGAATTGGGTATTAGAAAATAATATCTTACGAACAAGACAAGAAAAAGGAAGCAACTCAAAAATGGGTTGCTTTTTTTTGTGCCTTGTTTTTTAGAGCTTTTGTTAGAAAAATATTTTTCAAGTTTTGAAAAGCATTTCCTACGTGGTGGATTGCAGTGTCAACTGTTGAAAATTAAATCTACCATGGTAGAAAGGTTTTGAAAAGATTTTTCCTGAATTTATTTGCTGAATATTTTAATTTGTGCGATAAATGGAGAAAAATCCATCATGAATTGAGGTTTTGGTGTGATGGATTAGGATTTTCTTCTTCACGATATAGTTTTTATAAGGTGAATGGACAATGTTTTTGTGGTAGAATCCACTTTTATGGGGAAAATGGAGGGTTTTACTAAAATAGTTGAAGTTATATTTTTTGTTTGACTAATCTACCGTGGGGAATCCAATTTTCAACTCTTTTCATGATTTCTACCATGGTAGAAATGCTTTTGAAACTTTTCTGTTTTTCTGAAACCTATCAACAGACAAAAAAGCGTGAGGTATATTTGATACTTCCCACGCTTTAGTTGTTTACTTTTGTTGCTAATAATTATTTAGCTGTCTCTTTCAAATAGCACTCTCTGCACAAAGGCTTGTACTCTTCGAGCTCTCCAAGCATCACTTGTTTCTCACCTGCTACAATTCGGTGTGAGTAGTTGGCAAGGCACCCACACATCACACAAATAGCATGCACTTTGGTTACATCGTCGGCTATTGCACACAATCCGGGAACGGGTCCAAAGGGCTTTCGCTTAAAGTCCATATCCAGTCCTGCCACAATCACTCTTACCCCCTGGTCTGCTAGCTGTTGGCATACATCTATTAAGCCTAAATCGAAAAACTGAGCCTCGTCAATACCCACAACCTCTACTTCTGATGAAAGCAGCATAATATTGCTAGAGTGGTCTACTGGTGTAGAGTGGATTGAATTTTTGTCATGCGATACAACCTCATCATCAGAGTATCGCACATCTATTTTGGGTTTAAATATCTCTACTTTTTGTCTCGCTATTTTAGCTCTTTTCAACCGACGTAGAAGCTCTTCGGTTTTACCTGAAAACATCGATCCACAAACAACTTCAATGGTGCCTCGTTTGTGCGTTTTGTCTATAGTATTCTCGCTGTAAATCATATCTATTCACAAGGGTTAAAGTAAGTATTTATATCTATTTTCCTTTTATTATTTTCTTTATCTCATTTAGCTTGTTTAATGCATCCACTGGTGTAAGATTATTTACATCAAGATTTATTATTTCGTCTCTCACTTGACTCAATATTGGGTCGTCGAGTTGGAAAAAGCTTAATTGAAATCCTTCTCTGTTTTCAACAATCTTGTCGAGGGGTTTGCCAATGCCTTCTTTTCTATTGTGTTGCTCCATTTCACTCAAAATAGACTCTGCACGTTGAGTGATACTTGGAGGCATACCAGCCATTTTTGCTACATGAATACCAAAACTATGATTACTGCCACCACGAATAAGTTTTCGTAGAAAGATAACTTTATTATCAATCTCTTTTACCGAAATATTATAGTTTTTGATGCGTTTAAACGATTTTTCCATCTCGTTTAGCTCGTGATAGTGGGTAGCAAATAGAGTTTTGGCACGTGCATTTGGGTTTTCGTGTATATATTCTACAATAGACCAAGCGATAGATATGCCATCGTAGGTGCTTGTTCCACGTCCCAACTCATCGAAAAGAATGAGGCTACGCTCTGATATATTGTTTAATATGTTTGATGCTTCGTTCATCTCCACCATAAAGGTAGATTCTCCAAGCGATATATTGTCGGATGCTCCAACGCGGGTAAATATTTTATCAACCAAGCCTATTTTTGCCGACTCGGCAGGAACAAAACTCCCTATCTGTGCCAAAATGGTGATAAGGGCGGTTTGGCGTAGCAGTGCCGACTTACCAGACATGTTGGGACCTGTGATAATGATGATTTGTTGGCTATCATTGTCGAGGTACACATCATTGGCAATAAAAGGGTCGTCGGGTGGAAGCTGTGTCTCAATCACGGGGTGACGACCATTTTTGATGTCAATCTCTAGTGTTGTGTTTATTTCGGGGCGAATATAGTTGTTGTCTTGTGCCACCTTCGAAAAAGAGTACAAACAATCGCACCGTGCAATGATGTTGGCATTTATTTGAATGGTGGGGATGTACTCTATTAAGCTCTCTACAAGCGAGTTGAAGATTTCTATTTCAAGGGAGTATATTTTCTCCTCTGCTCCAAGAATTTTCTCTTCGTATTTTTTTAGTTCTTCTGTAATATATCTTTCGGCACTCACCAGGGTCTGCTTTCTAATCCATTCAGCAGGAACTTTATCTTTGTGTGTATGACGCACCTCAATGTAGTAGCCAAACACATTGTTGAAACCAATTTTGAGCGATGTAATGCCTGTTTTTTCTATCTCCCTTTGTTGAATCTTTAGAAGGTGGTCTTTGCCAGAATGGGCAATATCTCGTAGCTCGTCTAGCTCTTCGTTTACACCCTTGTTGATAAAACCACCCTTGTTGACAAGTGCAGGAGGGTCTGCAATGAGCTCTTTTTCAATACGATCTCTTATCAGTGGGCAGGGATTGAGCTTCTCGCCCATCTCTTGCAGGCTTTTATTGCTCGATGCCAAGAAAGCTTCTCTAAGTGGCTCTATGGCTGTTAAGGCAGTTTTTATTGCCACTACTTCACGTGGTGAAATGCGTCTCACTGCAGCTTTTGATATAATTCGCTCCAAATCACCCACTTGAGCAATGTGGCTTTGCACCAATGCTCTCAGTTCAGTTTCTCTAAAGAAATTTTCTACCACATCGTGTCTTTTCTCTATTGGCAGCAGGTCTTTTAGGGGAAACATCAACCACCTGCGCATCATGCGTGAGCCCATGGGTGAAATGGTTTTGTCCATTATATCCAGGAGACTCTTACCATCCTCATTCATGGTGGATATTAACTCTAGACTGCGTGCTGTAAATCTATCAATACGTACAAATCTATCCTCCTCAATGCGCTTTATTGCTACAATGTGGTCTATTTGTGTGTGATGAGTCACATCGAGATAGTGCAATACCGTTCCTGAAGCCACTATTCCCAATGGAAGGTGTGCAACACCAAATCCTTTCAGGTTTTTGGTTTCGAAATGTTGTAAGAGTCTGTCGTTGGCTGTTTGCTCTGTAAACACCCAATCGTCTAGCTCAAATAGAAAGTAGTGTTGTCCAAACTTCTCTTCAAACACTTTCCTTTTTCCTCGTTCAATCAATACCTCTTTGGGGGAGAAGCTAGAAAGTAGTTTGTCTATGTCGCTTACCACACCCTCACTTGTGAGAAATTCACCAGTAGAGATATCAAGTAGCGATATGCCACACATATTTTTCGAGAAGTGTATGGCACACAAAAAGTTGTTTTCTTTGTGATTGAGTATGTTGTCATTGATAGATACCCCTGGTGTAACCAGTTCGGTTATACCACGCTTAACCAATGTTTTGGTTTTTTTAGGGTCTTCGAGTTGGTCGCAAATAGCAACACGTTTTCCTGCACGCACCAATCTTGGAAGGTAGGTGTCGAGTGCATGATGTGGAAATCCAGCCAATTCTACATGTTGAGCTGCACCGTTGGCTCGGCGTGTTAAAGTAATTCCTAGTATCTCGGCTGCTGTAATAGCATCTTCCGAGAAAGTTTCATAAAAATCGCCTACACGAAATAGCAAAATAGCATCAGGATGCTTACTCTTAATCTCGTTGTATTGTCTCATCAAAGGTGTGTCAGCGATTGGCTTTGCCATATAGTGTAGAAAGTTTTGTTTGTTTATTTGTTTGTGATAACAATCTTCTATTATCTACTTAAATAATAATTAAGCGGCTCTTTTTTGTTTGAGCTTTTAAATATTTGCAGTCTATCTGCTTAATACTAAACTCACTTTATTATTTCAATTTACAAAGATAATAAAGTGAGTCGTTAATTAGTTGTTGCTATCGTATTGTTTTAAAAAATATATAGGTTGGATATTTAGTTATCCTTTCATAAGTAGCTCTGTTAGCTCTTTTACCCCCTCCGATGCGCCTTTTTGTATATGATGGATGTTGCGTCTACCACCTCTTACATCTTTTGGATCTATCAGATAAATTGGTACACCCGCATTTGCAAAATCTACTAATCCTGCTGCAGGGTATACATTGAGCGATGTGCCTATAATAACCACTATATCTGCTTTTTGCACCTCTCTAGCTGCAGTTTCAATCATGGGCACTGCCTCACCAAACCACACAATGTCGGGGCGTAGTTGAGATCCCAACTCACATTTGTCACCAATATTTATTTCTGGGTTATCATCCGACATTTCGTAAATAAGATATGGATCTTGTGTAGAGCGTGACTTCATTAGCTCGCCATGAAGGTGAACAACGTTTGTGCTTCCTGCTTTCTCGTGCAGGTTGTCTACATTTTGAGCAACTATAGTTACATCATACTCTTTTTCTAGTTCCACCAAGCCAATGTGTCCTTTGTTTGGTTTTGTGTTTATTAGCTCTTTGCGTCTCTGGTTATAAAAATCGAGCACCAATTGAGGGTCTGCTTGAAACCCTTGAGGCGTTGCTACATCTTCAACACGGTGGTTTTCCCACAAACCATCGCTATCTCTAAAAGTTGCAATTCCACTTTCTGCGCTCATGCCAGCTCCTGTAAGTACTACTATTTTCTTTTTCATATTATTTGTATCTTTATATTATTATCCGTTTGTATGTAAAGCAAATATACAAAATTTTACCCACATTATATAGCACATTATACCCATTCTCGATTTACATCATACAGTATTAGCTATGATAATGGTTTGATGGGAAGCTCTTATCCAAAGCATAGTTTGGCAGATTGGAAGTTATTAATTATTTTTGTAGTAAACTAAATTAAATATTTATGGCAACGACAGCTGATTTTAGAAACGGAATGTGTATTGAACTAGATGGTCAATACTTTTTTATAACAGAATTTCTTCATGTAAAACCGGCAAGAGGTGCAGCTTTTGTTCGCACCAAGCTAAAGAATGTAGAGTCTGGCAGGGTAATGGAGAGAACTTTCAACTCGGGGGTTAAGGTTGACGAAGTGCGCATCGAGCGTCGTCCGTATCAATATCTGTATAGTGATGATATGGGTTACAATTTTATGAACACCGATACTTTTAATCAAATATCTATACCTAAAGAACAAATAGAAGGGGTGGAGTATTTGAAAGAGGGCGATATTGTGGATGTGCAAGTAAATGCAGAAACCGAAGTTATCTTAACAGCAGAGCTACCAACGCATGTGGTGCTTGAAGTAACCTACACAGAGCCCGGTTTGAGAGGCGATACTGCTACAAGTGCATTGAAGCCTGCCACTGTGGAAACTGGTGCAGAGGTGAGGGTGCCTCTTTTTATCGATACAGGAGAGAAGATAAAAATTGACACACGAACGGGTACTTATGTTGAGCGTGCAAAATAAGAGTAAATAGAGAGAGAAAACAAAATATTTAACAAAAAGGGGCATCTTGCTTTAAGATGTTCCTTTTTGTTTTATCTTTGTAGGCATAATCTTTTTATCTAATAAATAAAAGCTATGTCAAAACCTGATATCTTAAAACCTGAAGCAGTCTATATCTCTGTTAAGGATTGGGCTGTAGAGGATAGACCACGTGAAAAACTTATGTTGAAAGGGGTAGCGGCATTGTCCGAGTCCGGGTTGTTAGCAATTCTTATTGGCTCTGGCACAAGAGAGAAGTCGGCAGTGGATGTCTGCATGGAGATACTTGCCCATGCTGATAATGATTTGAATAAGTTGGCTCGATACACTGTTAGCGATTTGACCCAGTTTAAGGGCATTGGTCCAGCAAAAGCAATAACTATTGTTGCTGCATTGGAGCTTGGTCGTAGACGCAAAAATACAGGAGCTAGAGAGATAAAAAAGATATCCTGCTCACGTGATGCTTATCAAGCCTTTTATCCCTATCTAACCGATAAGAATCATGAAGAGATTTGGGCTCTCTTTCTAAATAGGTCGAATAGGATAGAGAGCACAATACGTATAAGTGAAGGAGGCATAAGTTCTACTGTTTTGGATGTGCGTTTGATTTTGCGTGAAGCTCTTAATAGGTATGCTTCTGGTATTATTTTAGCACATAATCATCCTACAAACAACTGTATGCCTAGCGAACAGGATATAAGAATTACAGCAAAGTTGAAAGAGGCGGCAAGGATAATGGATGTTAGTTTGCTAGACCATCTGATTCTTTGTGGCGATACGTATTATAGTTTTGCAGACGAAAATATGATGTAATTTAAACAAAATATATCGCTGTGGGGTTAATTAAGAAACAGATAAACAATAAAAGATATGAGTACAAATATACAAGATTTGCAAGAAGAGATACTGGTAATGATACGAACTGTGTATGACCCAGAGATACCGGTAAATATATACGATTTAGGGTTGATTTACGATATTGATATTCACGATAATAACGATGTGACTATCGAGATGACGCTCACTTCACCAAATTGTCCCGCAGTGGATTTTATTATAGATGATTTGAGAATGAAGGTTGAAGCTGTTAAAGCTGTTAATAAAGTAAATATTGAGTTGGTTTTCGATCCACCATGGGACAGATCTATGATGAGTGAAGAGGCAATGCTTGAATTGGGGTTGTTGTAAAGAAAGAGATATTTAAGATACGCACATTCTACTCGTCCATCTTCAATAAGTTTTAACTTGTTGAGGTGATGAGCATAATCTTCATTTAATAAATAGGTTTTGAGAAATAAAACATACTTTTTGTCAGATGCTCATCTGGGCTCTGTTTCGCATGACAGCTCTATCGATGTTGAGCGTAAATTGTGCAGATGGTTTGATGCTGTGAAGCACGATGCTAAAGAGATATATCTTTTGGGTGATATTTTTGACTATTGGTTTGAATACAAAAATGTTGTTCCAAGAGGTTTTACACGCGTGTTGGGAAAATTTTCGGAACTGACTGATGCAGGTATCCCCATCTATTTTTTTATAGGTAATCACGATATTTGGCTCACAGACTATCTCTCGACCGAGTGTGGGTTGATTGTGAAGAGAAAACCTGTAGTAAAAAACATTGATGGGAAAGTTTTTTTTCTAGCCCATGGCGATGGATTGGGTGATGAGTCGTGGGGTTTTAGATTTGTGCGTAAAATATATCACAACAAGTTTCTTCGTTTCCTATATGCAGCCATACATCCACGATGGACAATGGCTTTTGCAAGCAAGTGGTCGAACTATAGTAGAATGAGTGCAGAAATTGCTCCTTTTATGGGAGAAGAGAAAGAGCACCTCATCCAATTTGCTAAAGAGGAGTTGAAACGGTCTCCAGAAATCAATTATTTTATCTTTGGGCATCGTCATATAATGCTCAATCATCCACTAAAGGATAATTCCAACATTGTGATATTGGGAGATTGGATGAGCTATTTCTCTTATGCTGTTTTTGATAGCAAGACGGTTGAGCTAAAACAGTTTGAGAAAGATTAGTTACTGCTCAATTTCCTTGTTTAGTTGACTATAAAAACTCCAAATAACAATACCTGTTGCAACAGAAATGTTGAGCGAGTGCTTTGTGCCATATTGTGGTATCTCTATGCAACCATGTGATGCATCTATTACCGATTGTTGCACGCCGTGCACTTCATGCCCCAGTACTATGGCATACTTTTTATATATATCTAGTGATAAATCAGATAACGATGTGCTATTCTCGGCTTGTTCAATAGAGTATACTGTGTAGCCAGCTTGTTTTAGCTCGTTTATAGCATCCATTGTTTGGTCGAAGTGGCGCCAAGAAACAGAATCTTCAGCTCCTAGTGCAGTTTTGTGAATGTCGATATGTGGTGGTGAAGCGGAGATGCCGCAAAGCAGTATTTCATCTACTCTAAAAGCATCGCATGTTCTAAACACCGATCCAATATTGTTGAGGCTTCTGATATTGTCTAACACAACTGTTAGCCCTATCTTTTTCGCCTTCTTAAACTCGTCTATATCTATTCTATTTAGCTCTTCTACTTTTAGCTTTCTTCTCTTTGCCATTGTTTTGTCTCTATTTCTTTTGGGGATTTATTATTGCCCTCACCACAAACCATGCATGGTGCAATATTGTTGATAGTTTGCCATAATGCTTTGTCATTATACTGAAGCGCTCTTTAAGTGAGGTGTTGCGATTGGCTGTTGTGACCCCTTCGTTGAGGTATTTTATCAACACCTGGTGTGTGTTTACAATCGATTTGCTCTCCTTCATCAGCCTAATGCACCAATCTACATCAGATGAGTAACGGTATGTTAAATCGTAAGGCTCAAAAATGCTTCGCTTGATGATAAATGCTTGGTGGCACACAAGCATCCCCTGTTTAAAGCTTTTCCAATTCAGTTTTTCTGGAGCTTTCAACCTTCTGTTGTGCAAATTTTTTCCTGTATTGTCCACTATTACAGTTTCTCCATATAGTATGTCGGGGTGTTTATATTGTTGTGCAGCAGAAACTAATTTTTCAACTGTCTCTTTCTCGTAAAATGCATCACCTGCATTTAGGTAGCAGACATATTCACCATGAGCCATTGCGGTGGCTTTGTTCATGGCATCGTAGATACCTTTATCCTTCTCACTTATCCATCTAGTGTATTCCTTAGTGTGCTTTTTTATCAAATCTACTGTTCCATCAGTAGAGTTGCCATCCACTATTATATGTTCAATGTTGCTGTAGGTTTGCTCTTGCACGCTTTTAAGTGTGCGCAGTAGAGTATCCTCTGCATTGTATGTTACAGTTATTACAGTAAATAGATTCATAGCAAATTACTTTTTGTTATAAATTTCGATATACTTTTTTGCAATAGTCTCTTCTGAGTACTCTTTTATCGCTTTGTTGCGAGCATTTGTGGCAAGTGTTTCTGTTGACTCTTGCAACACCCACATAAGCCCATTGGCTAAGTCTTGCGCATCTTTATAGTTGGATATATATCCATTTTGTTTGTGGTCAATCATTTCTGGAATACCACCAATGTTGAACCCAACGCAGGGTGTGCCACAAGCCATTGATTCCATTATGGTGTTTGGCAAATTTTCTTGCAACGAGGGTGTTACAAACAAATCGGCTGCATTGTAGAGGTTGGGCATCTCGGATGAGGCAACATATCCAACGTTTACTGCAGGTAGCGCCAATTGATTTATAATCTCCTTGCTATTGCCACCAGCAATAAGAAACATATAGTTGTTATTATCTTGTTGTGCTATTATCTTCGAAGCCTCTATAAGATAGTCAATTCCTTTCCTTTTATCCGACACTTTGGCTGCTGCAAATAGAATAATCTTCTTGTCGATAGCTAGCTTCATTGCTATTCGCACTGTTGCTTTATCTTTTGGTATGTATGTTTCTGTGTTAATAGGATTGGCTATTGCACTTACATTGTGGTTTTTTGTAAGCTTGCTTTTTAGAGCCAACTCCTTTAGCCAGTTGCTACAAGCAACAAAATGAATCCTGCCGAGCGAGTAGGCTGCCTGCTTTTGTAAGTAGGTGTAGTACGAGATATCGCCTTTAGATGGATTGTTTAGATAAGGGCACAATCCACAACCAGTTTCAAACCGTTTGCACTCTCTTGCATGGTGACAAATGCCAGTAAAGGACCACATATCGTGCATTGTCCACACTATTTTCTTACCACTTGCCACAATCTCTCCAATCTCTCTTACAGAGAGCATTCCTTGGTTTATCCAGTGCAGATGCACTATATCTGCACGTTTAAATGCTGGATAATTTGTTATCGAAACACCTGTATTGGCAATAGATATATCGAAAAGGTTTTTTCTAGAAAACCCGTTTTGAATGTATATTGCAGCTCTCTCTGCAGTGAAGCGATATTTATTGAATATATTATTGCCTACTTCAACTACATTGTCGTTGTCAGACTTTTTGTGGAGTGTGAGCATATTTGCAGCAACACCGCTCCTGTTGAGTGCTTCCAATAGTCTGTAGGCTGCAATAGCAGCTCCACCTTGTTGGTCGTGTGTGCTTATAATTAATACATTCATATTGCTCCTGTAGTAGTAATGTTACGAAAAATCGCCTTTTGCCATTCTTTGAAGTCTGCGTTTTACTTTAGCTCCAAAAGAGTTTGTTTTTGCATAAAAATTCTCAAACTGTTTACGCGCATCTACACTCTCTTTTATCATTTCAGGTTTTTTTATCTCCAATTCACCATCAAATAGCCCCATGTTGTAGAAGTCTTGTGATCCGCTATGCATCCCGCTTCCATCAAAACCAATATTGTAGATAAGCGATTTTCCTGTATTAAGCGATAGTTTATTGTTGAGAAATAGCGATGCATTCCAACGGATAGCCCATGAGTTGTTCCTGCCTGCTATCTGCCTCTTTAGCATGCGAGTGTATGGATATTGTCCATTGAAATCGAAATCCTTCGTTAGTCTCTTCTCTTTCAATTTTGCCAACAGTTTCTCACCATTACGTTCGAACAGTTTCCACGATTTTTGCCAAGTAGCCCACCCTGTGCTACCCACCCATTTTATAAAAAAAGTGTCGGGCAGATTCAATCCAGCATAGCAAAAGGAGTGAATGTGTGCCACTTCATCCACATTTTCGTATACATCAAGTGCCTTGTTCATAAAGCTTATGAAAGTGGGTGCAGTAACCAAATCGTCTTCCAATACAATTACTCTGCCGTATTTCTCTATTATGGTTGAGACACCATCAATAACATTTGCAGCCAATCCAAAATTAACTGGTCGTTTAAAGACAGTTACTTTTTTAAAGCCAGTGGTGTTGTCCAATATCTCGCGTGTCTCTTCCACAAGTTTTTCATCCTCGAAGTCTTTGCCTCCATCAGAAAAGATAAACAGCTCGCTCTGTTCGCTCAATTTGTTTTTCTGTAGTGCTTCTAACACTTGCTTTACATGCTTTGGTCTGTTGTAAGCAAATAATAGGACGGGTGCAAGTTCTT
>DUVZ01000202.1 GCA_012840785.1 Bacteroidales bacterium | reverse complement strand
GGATGCTCAAACTCAAAACGAAAATGTTTTTTCAACTGTTCCGGAAGTAAATGGAAAAGTTGTGTTTCAACAATTTATTCATACTCATCAGGGAATGAGCGAAGCTCAGGTATACTCCTTGCTATATAAGTGGGGTAAAGACAATTATGCTGGCAATCCGCTTTTATCTGGTATTCGATTCAACGAAAAAGAAAAGAGTATCACTGTGAGTTCAAAAGTAGAGTTGTTGTTACCAGAAAATAGCGACGGTGATCGTCTGAAGAAGATGATGAACTATCGATTTGATGCATCTATCACTAGTGCAGGATGTGTGCTGATTATACGTGATGTAACTTATCAAGATGGTGACAGTAAAAGCTTTTTCCCAAAGCTCTCCTCAGCCGAAGAGATGATTACTGATAGTGCAATTAACTCAAATGAAAGTGATAAAGAGTTGAAAGAGAATTTACGTAAAAGTACATTGTACTTTTTGAATGAGTTGTACAATGATTTAAAGGGAGTTCTTTCTGTCTCAAACTAGTTTTTGAGGTGGTTGGATAAGGGCAATACAAAGATTTAAAAACAGTTATATCAATTTTATTTACCAATTTATTTGGTAGATAAAAAATATATGACTAATTTTGCGCCCTAATTTCGTGGAAAGAGTAGAATAAAAAACGAGATAATAATATAACAGATAATAGAGCCATGGCCAAAATTTGTCAGATAACAGGAAAAAAAGCAATGGTTGGAAATAACGTTTCGCACTCGAAAACGAAAACGAAACGCAAATTCAACGTTAATTTATTTAGAAGAAAATTGTATTGGGTTGAAGAGGAGTGTTGGATAGATCTTAATGTATCAGCCGCTGGTCTTCGTATCATTAATAAGGTAGGTTTGGATGCTGCACTAAAAGAAGCTGCAAGCAAAGGATATCTTAAAGCTTAAATTTATAGGAGCACAATATTATGGGAAAAAAAGCAAAAGGCGATAGAATTCAGGTAATTTTAGAGTGTACCGAACATAAAGAAAGTGGTATGCCAGGAACGTCGAGATATATCACGACGAAAAACCGAAAAAATACAACTCAACGTTTGGAGGTTAAGAAATACAATCCAGTGTTGAAGAAAATGACATTACATAAAGAAATCAAGTAAAAAATAGATAAACCATGGCAAAGAAAGCAGTCGCAGGTTTTCGCGATAAAACATCAACATCAGGACGTAGTCACTCAAAAGTGATTAAAATGGTAAAATCAGAAAATGGTTCTTATACATTTCAAGAAGAGATGATATTAAATGAACTTGTACAGGACTACTTTAAAAAGTAACTAAGGTTAATAATATATAAAAACATCCCTGCATTCTTATGTAGGGATTTTTTTTGTCTTCTATTTTGTAGCTTTGTATAATATACGATAAATCTATTTGTTGCATACAATGAATAGGTTAACTAGTAGATTCATTAATAGGTTATTGTAAATTTGGTCGTTTATGGCATTATTTAATATTTTTTCAAAAAAAAAGAAGGAGACCTTAGATAAAGGTCTTGAGAAAACTAAAGATAATATTTTCTCTAAACTCACTAGGGCTGTTGCTGGGAAATCGCATGTAGACGAAAACGTGCTCGACGAATTGGAGGAAATACTTATATCGTCGGATGTTGGTGTAGAAACTACAATAAAGATTATTAATCGGATTGAAGAACGTGTTGCTCGTGATAAGTATCTCAATACTGAAGAGCTAACTAAGATACTCCGCGAAGAGATAGCTTCACTACTTACTGATAACAACAGCGAGGATATAGAAGATTTTTCCATTCCAAAAGATAAGAAACCCTATGTAATAATGGTGGTGGGTGTTAATGGAGTTGGCAAAACAACAACCATTGGTAAGCTTGCCTATCAGTTTAAACAGAGGGGACTGTCGGTTTATCTTGGTGCTGCGGATACTTTTAGAGCTGCTGCGGTAGAGCAAATTCTTATTTGGGGAGAGCGCGTTGGAGTGCCAGTTGTTCATCAGAAAATGGGATCAGATCCAGCTTCTGTTGCCTTTGATACCGTGAGCTCTGCTAAAGCTAACAATGCCGATGTTGTTATTATTGATACAGCTGGACGTCTCCACAACAAGGTAAACTTGATGAACGAGTTAACTAAGATAAAGAATGTGACTAGCAAAGTTGTACCTGATACTCCCAATGAGGTTTTGCTTGTTTTGGATGGATCAACTGGGCAAAATGCTTTTGAACAAGCCAAACAATTTACTGCAGCTACAGAGGTGTCTTCTTTGGCAATAACCAAATTAGATGGAACTGCGAAGGGTGGAGTGGTAATAGGTATTTCCGATCAATTTAAGATACCTGTTAAATACATTGGGCTTGGCGAAGGTATAGAAGACTTGCAGGTGTTTCGCCGTGAAGAGTTTGTAGATTCATTGTTTGGAGAATAAAGATAGAGGAATCAGATATATATTGAATGATAAAAAATAGAATAGATGTTGTAACGCTAGGTTGTTCTAAAAACTTAGTAGACTCGGAGATGCTAATGCGACAATTGCTTGCAAATGGCTATACAGTAGAACACGATTCAGCCAACCCACAAGGCGAAATAGCAATTATCAACACATGTGGTTTTATTGGTGATGCAAAAGAGGAGTCTATTGATATGATTTTATCTTTTGTAGAACAAAAGAAACAGAGAAAGCTGAAGAAGCTTTTTGTAATGGGTTGCTTATCGGAGCGATATTTGGATGATTTGGCAAGAGAGATTCCAGAAGTAGATAAGTTTTATGGTAAGTTCGCTTGGAAAAATCTTATTGCAGATTTAGGAAAATCGTACAACCAAGAGCTTTCTTTAGAACGAATGTTATCGACCCCCTCGCACTATGCATATATAAAAGTGTCGGAAGGATGCGACCGTAGTTGTTCATATTGCTCCATACCTATTATTACTGGAAAACATAAATCGCGTCCTATAGAAGAGATTGAAGAGGAGGTGCGTGGCCTTGTTGATAAAGGTGTCAAAGAGTTTCAATTTATAGCACAAGATCTAACCTATTATGGGCTCGATCTCTATAAAGAGATGAAGATAGCAGAATTGGTGAAACGTATAGCTGATATACCTGGTGTAGAGTGGATAAGATTGCACTATGCATATCCTACTCATTTTCCAATGGATTTGTTGCCTGTGATTCGCGAATGCGATAATGTGTGTAAATACTTAGACATTGCACTGCAGCATATTAGCGATAATATGTTGACCAAAATGCGCCGAAATATAACAAAAGAGGGCACAATCGAACTAATAAAAAGAATAAGAGCTGAAGTGCCTGGCATTCATCTGCGAACAACTATGATGGTAGGGCATCCAGGTGAAACCGAAGAGGATTTTAATGAGCTGCTTGACTTTGTAAAAGAGATGAATTTTGAACGTTTAGGTGCATTTCCTTACTCTCACGAAGAGGATACATTTTGTGATAAAAACTATACAGATGATATAGCTCCTGAAGTAAAAGAGGAGAGACTAAGCAAGCTGATGGCAGTGCAAGAGGAGATAGCCCTTAATCTGAACGAAGCAAAGATAGGGGAAACTTTAAAAGTGATAATAGATAGCGAAACTCAAGACTTTTATATTGGAAGAACTGAGTACGATTCTCCTGAAGTTGATGGAGAAGTGCTTATAAATAAAGAGAAACCCCTAACAATTGGCTCGTTCTATAATGTGAAAATAACATCGGCAATGCCTTTCGATTTAATGGGTACAGCTCTATAATGTGATATACTACTAACTTCTATTTTTATTAATCATGACAAACAAAGAACTTATTGCTGAGCTTTCTGAACAACTAGAATGGACACAAGTAAAGGTTTCTGAAGTTTTGGCAGACACAGTTGATATAATCAGCTCTAGATTAGCAGATAATGCCACCATAACTATTCCCAACTTTGGAGTTTTTGAAACTCGAAAGAGATCAGAGCGTATCTCTGTTAACCCACAAACAAAACAGCGATTTCTTGTTCCTCCCAAAATATGCGTTAACTTTAGGGCAGCATCTAATCTTAAAGAAAAATATAAATAGTGTGACAGCATGAGTAGTAAATTAAATATGCAAGACATAATCGACCTCCTTGTTGCTAAAAGTGATATTAGCAAAGAGAAAGCTGAAAAGTTTATTGTCGAGTTGTTTAATTTAATTGAAAAAGGTCTCTCTACTGATGAGCTAATTAAAATAAAAAACCTTGGCACTTTTAGGCTCACTCCCATTCAAGAACGCGAAAGCGTTGATGTTAATACAAAAGAGAAAATACTGATTCCTGCTCATAAGCGCATCAGTTTTATACCTGCATCACTTCTTAAAACCACAGTCAACAAACCATTTGCACATTTCGAAACCACACCCCTTAACGATGGAATCTTTGAAGAAGGTATTCCAGAAGCAGATTCGATTGAAAAAGAGAGCGATGAGGAGGTTAGTGATGATTATGAAGATAAAACTAATAAAGCCGAACACACTGAAGTAGAGGCAGGCAAGATCAATTTGATTGCTGCAGCTGCAGAAGAGGCAAGTAGGGAGAAGGATGAGCTTTTAATGTCAACTACACCCTCTACCACTGTTGCAGAAGATGAACAGTCTACTTATTCTGAAGAGGATAAGACAGAAGTGGAGACAGAAACTGAGAAAGCGGAAGAGCAGGAGAAGAGTTTAGAGCAAGAGGTGGTTGTTATTGCCCCATTAGAAACACCTACAACTTATGTCTCTAAACCAAAGAAAAATGCCAAGCGCTATATCTTAATAAGTACTGTTATAGCGCTACTTCTATTATTTACAGGTGCTTTTGCATATTATTACTATTTTTCGAACAACTCAATTGAGAGAGTATCTGAAATGATCCAAACTTCCAAATCCGAAGAAAATGAATCTACTGCAACTGCTGAAACTCTTTTAAAAGAGAACCAAAACAATACTGACCCTACAGAAATAATAAACACCCAACCCCGTAAAACAGCTAAAATGTCTCCTGGCAGAACGCTGCGTTTAATTGCATTAGACAAACTCGGAGATAAGGAGTTTTGGATATACATTTATATGATAAACAAAGAAAAAATTGAGAATCCTAATGTTATCCCTATTGGTTTGGTACTAGAACTTCCTCACCACAATGAATATCCAATGGATGCTAACAATACAGAAGATATAGCCAAGGCAAAAAAGTTGGGTGATGAAACCCTGAAAAGCTTTGGGAATTAAAATTTTTTTGTTGACCTAACTCTACTTACTTTCCAACCATTTTAATTTTTTTCATACGAAAATTCTTTATAAATATAATTAGTTAATAATGTACATGTTACGTTGTTTTGCAACAACAATTAATTTCAGTTCAGACAAAACAAAAGACGGCACTTATCTTATTGACAAATGCTCTGGTTATCAGATGAGCAAAACAGACAAGAAAGTTTAAAATTTCATACACGTGCTATGTGGGCAACAATCAGGGGT
>DUVZ01000201.1 GCA_012840785.1 Bacteroidales bacterium | reverse complement strand
ATGAAACTCAATTCGGCTTCGTCGCTACTTCCATTAGGAAACCCAGGCTTGCAACGCATCCATCCCTATGCTCCAGCCGATCAAACACAAGGCTATCAGGAAATTATAGACGAACTTTCGGCTATGTTAGCAGAAATTACAGGTTTTGCAGCCACTAGCTTACAGCCCAACTCGGGTGCTGCTGGTGAGTTTACAGGACTTATCACTATCTCTTCCTATCTAAAGAGCATTGGCGAAGGACACCGTAAAATTGCACTTATTCCAAGTTCAGCCCACGGCACAAACCCCGCAAGTGCTGTTCAGGCAGGTCTTATTCCTAAAACAGTGAAGTGTGATGAGAATGGTAATGTGGATATTGATCACTTGCGCGAACAAGCCGAAAAATACAAAGACGACTTAGCAGCATTTATGGTAACATATCCATCAACACACGGAATCTTTGAGAAAGAGATTCGCGAAATGTGTAAAATAATTCACCAAGCAGGTGGACAAGTTTATATGGATGGAGCCAATATGAATGCTCAGGTAGGTCTCACCAATCCTGGATTTATAGGTGCCGACGTATGTCACCTCAATCTACACAAAACATTTGCCATACCTCACGGAGGTGGTGGTCCTGGTGTAGGTCCTATTTGTGTGGCAGAACATTTAGTGCCATTCCTTCCCGGACATCCAGTGACATGCGAAACAGATCACAACACAGTATCTTCTGCACCTTATGGTAGCGCCGGTGTAGCAACTATTACTTATGCATACATTAAGATGATGGGTACAGATGGTTTAACCGAAGCTACAAAAACTGCTATCCTAAGTGCCAACTATTTGGCAAGCAAGCTTGACGATTCTTATGGTGTTCTCTATAGAGGCGAAGAGGGTAGAGTAGGGCATGAGTTAATTTTGGAATGTCGCAAAATAAAGCAAAAATCGGGTATTTCAGAAACTGATATTGCTAAACGATTGATGGATTATGGTTTCCATGCTCCAACACTATCATTCCCTGTTGCCGGAACACTTATGATAGAGCCAACAGAGAGCGAGAGCTTAACAGAACTTGATAGATTTGTTGAAACAATGAACCAAATTCGTCAAGAGATACGCGAAGTTGAAGATGGCGAGTATACACTAGAAGACAATGTGCTAGTAAATGCTCCTCACCCCGAATACGAAGCTGTGGCTGACGAGTGGAATCATGCATACCCTCGTTCTAAAGCAATTTATCCACTACAACATGTAGCAGACAATAAGTTTTGGATTAACGTAGCTCGTGTTGATGATGCTTATGGCGATAGAAACCTTGTTGCTTGCTTGTGCGATTGGAGTCTTGAAGACCAAGAAGAGTAAACAGAAATTTCTCTATATTGAGAAAATAGAATAATAGATAAAAAAGACGGCACTTCATGTAGGTGCCGTCTTTTTTTATGTTCAAGGTAGAAACACTATTTCTTAGCTATAGCTTATTCAGTTTTGATGCATACTTACCTCTATATAAAACTTGAAAAGTGTATTCGGACAACTGTATTTTAAAAGTAAACTGCCTTAATTTAGGTAGATTAAATGGTTGTATCTAAAATAATTACTTGCTTTACCTTGCAAATAATAAAATAAAAATGTATATTTACTTCCTTAAATTAATATCTATATCGATTTGGCTTAAAATTGATGTTTACTTCCGTAATTAAATAATTTAACTACATAAAACCTAAGACAATGAATTTGCTCGAACAATTAAAAAAACTGACAACTGTGGTTGCCGATACTGGCGATTTTATATCTATGGAGGAGTACAAACCTATGGATGCTACAACCAATCCATCGCTTATATATGCGGTATCTCAAAATCCACGATTTGCACCGCTTTTGCGCGAAGCTATTACCTATGCCAAAGGGCAATCGGATGATGAGGACGCCCAGCTAGATATAGCAATGGATAGGGTGGCTGTAAATTTTGGACTAAAAATACTTGAAATTGTTCCAAATAGAGTTTCTACAGAAGTCGACGCACGCTTGTCGTTCGACAAAGAAGGCTCTATTGCTAAAGCACGCGATTTAATTGCATTGTACGAAGCCGAAGGTATTTCACGCGACCGAGTGCTTATTAAGCTTGCTGCCACATGGGAGGGTATTCGTGCAGCCGAAGTGTTGGAAAAAGATGGTATTCATTGCAATCTAACCCTACTATTCTCTTTCGCTCAAGCAGTGGCTTGTGCCGATGCAGGAGTGCAATTGATATCTCCATTTGTAGGGCGCATATTAGATTGGCATAAAAAAGATAGAAATGTAGAAGAGATAGCACCTGAGGAGGATCCAGGAGTATTATCGGTAAAGAAAATTTACAATTACTACAAAAAGTTTGATTATAAAACTGAAATTATGGGAGCTAGCTTCCGTAATATTGGTGAAATATTAGAATTAGCTGGTTGCGACTTGCTTACTATTTCTCCAGCACTACTCAACGAGTTGTCAACTACAGAAGGAAAATTAGAACCTCAACTGACACCCGAAATTGCTAAGGAGAGCGACCTTGAAAAAATAACTATTGACGAAAAAACATTCAGATGGATGCTCAACGAAGATGCTATGGCTACAGAAAAGCTGGCAGAAGGTATTCGCAACTTTACTGTTGACATAATAAGACTAGAGAAGCAGGTAAAATCAATGTTTTAATAGACACACAGTTGTAGGTTCCAAATAATCATATTGATTAAATAAATAGAGAAGCCCTATTCAAATTTAAATTTGAATAGGGCTTCTCTATGTTTTAATAATAACAGGTTGCTTATCAATCTAGCACAATTATTTTCTACAAAGTTTTTTCAATTAGAAAAACAACCACTCACCCAATTTAAACAATAAATATATACCTATAAATGCAAAGAAAATATGCATCAATATATATCCACACCCTATACCAAATGAGGCTGCACCCCTTTTAGCTCCTTCCTTGCTTCCCGATGTTAAGTAACCAATAATACCGCCTACAACAATTGCTATTAATAATATTTTTAACCAAGTCATAAATTCTTATTTTATAATTATTTTGTTTGTTAAGTGATAATTCTTGAAGTTGTATTACAATTCAATTTTAAAAGATAAGTAGAAAATATTTATTTGTATGTCAAATATACAGCTTTACTTTTTTATAAAGTAGTAATAAGTCTTTTATCCCTCTTTTAACACCCTCGAATATTCTTTCAACACCCTTTCTCTTGCAAACTTGTGTTCCACAATAGGTTCCGGATATTGCTTTGTGCCAAACTCCGGCAACCATCTTTTTATATAAACATGGTTTTTATCAAACTTGTCTGTTTGTACCGATGGGCTAAACACTCTAAAGTATGGAGCTGCATCGCATCCAGTGCCAGCTACCCATTGCCAGTTGCCATTATTCGAAGATAGCTCATAATCGTCTAGTTTAGCAGCAAAATAAGCCTCTCCCCATTTCCAATCTATAAGTAGATGTTTGCACAAAAAACTAGCTGTATCATGCGCACCCTATTGTGCATATAGCCAGTTTGGTTAAGCTCTCGCATGCCTGCATCAACAATAGGGTAGCCAGTTTTTCCTTCACACCATCTTTGAAAGCCCTCTTCATCAATGCGCCATTCTATAAACTCATATTTGGGTTTGAAAGGTTTATTTACTACGTGTGGAAAGTGATATAATATTTGCATGAAAAACTCTCTCCATATCAACTCTCCCAGCCAAGTCTGATTGTGCTCTAAGGCAAACGCAACACATTTGCGAACGCTGATAGTGCCAAAACGCAACGCAGTTCCTAGCATACTAGTGCCTTGCACTGCTGGATAATCTCTCTGTTTATCGTACTCTCCAATTATTTGAGCATCCAACTCGGGTGTGCTGTACAAAACAGCTGTCTTTTCAAAACCAATATCCTCTAAAGAGTGTATGCTAGAACTGTCTTCTTGTAGTAGGTTACTTAAGTTTGGATTGTATGTTTTGTAGTCGTTCAAAGTTAGCTTTTCTCTCCACATTTTGGCATAAGGAGTGTAAACTACATAAGGCGTTTCATCTTTTTTTAAAATATCGTTCTTATCAAAGATTACTTGATCTTTATATGCTTTAAAAGTGATATTCTTTGCTTTAAAGAATTCAAAAATCTCTCTGTCTCTCTCTATTGCTTCAGGTTCGTAATCGCGGTTGCAAAACAGAACCTGAATATCATACTCTTCGCACAAGATTTTAAAAACATCAAGCGGTTTGCCATAATAAGTCTTCAACACAGAGTTGTGTGCCCTCAGTTGCTTATCAATAGCAGTTATTGCTTGATGAATATAATCCACCCTGCGGTCGTGCTTATCCTCCAGCTTGTTTAAAATATCGGTGTCGAAGATAAAAATAGGCAACACAGGGTGCTTCGATTGCAAAGCGTGAAACAAGCCCACATTATCTTCTATACGGAGATCGCGTCTAAACCAAAAAAGTGAAATTTTATTTTTCATTCTCAAACGGACTTTTCTTGTTGTGTTCTACCCATATAAGTTTAGATGTGTCGTAGCCTATTTTTTGCGCAATATTTAGATACTCCTCTTTTATATCTTCAGGAATTGATTTTTCTCTTGACAGAATCCATAAATAGTCGAGGCTTTTACCTGCAACCAGGGCATATTTGTAGTCATCATCCAATGCAATTACGTTGTAGCCAGAGTAGAAAGGACCAAAAAAACTCACCTTTAGTGCAGCGGTGTTTTTGTCACCTCTAAATTTTGCTACCCCATTAGCCGACACCCACTCCTCTTTTTTATAATTGTAGCCACTGTTTAAAACATCTACATTGTTTTTCTCATTTAGGCTATATTGCGCCATAACATTATTCATATCTTTTTCGAAACGGAAGTCAAATCTAGCTATCTCATACCAAGAGCCTAAATATTTGTTCAGGTCAAAGTTTTCAACAGCGCTTGCGTTTTTAGGTATCGATGCGCCACAAGAAGTGATGAGCGTTGCTACACCTACAATCATGATTGTGCCTAATAGTAGTTTAATTTTCATTTTATAAGTCTGTTTTTATTGATTGTTTTTATTGAATTTCTTTTCTAAAAATTGATAGCGATAATTAAATATCGATTCATCACCCAAATCAGAAGTTACTGTAAATCCCATATCCTCAGGGGTTATTTTCGAAAGATTGTAGGGTGACGAGAAAAACTCCCAAGCCGTCCCTATATCGCAATTCAATTGTTGTTCTTTGTATAACTGATATTTCAAGATTATTCTGTATAAAAGGTCATTCTAGCTTCTTAACATAACAATTCAGAATGCTCTTTGTTGAAGTATTTCAACAAAAAGAACTACTATCAGCAATGTATTCTAAAATACCATTCAAGCTAAAGCATAACAAAAACTGAGTGATTGCATTTTACCATGCACATCACTCAGTTAAAAAATAATTTGTAAATATAAATAAGTAGTTACGAAATGTTTTAAACCACTGGCCTTAAAACAATAGAGTTAAGCTTCAATTTTGCTATCTGTTTTGCTTCAGCATATTCCTGTACTATTTCGTTGATAGTCTCCTTTACCGACATTATCTTCTCTGCTAGGTAAGCTTTGCTTCCAGCAAACGAAAACCCCTCGTCCATGTTTCCTTGTGCAGCATTAAACAGAGCCGATGCTATACAGAAAGGCGCTTTCTTGTAATCACAAGTTTTCAAACATTTCCAAGGACATTTTATGGGCATTGTTTCACCTGCCTGTATTTTT
>DUVZ01000200.1 GCA_012840785.1 Bacteroidales bacterium | reverse complement strand
ACCGAAATAAAATCTATTCGTCTGGGCAAAGCAAGCCTGGTAGACACCTATTGTATATTCGAAAAAGACGGACTATGGGTAAAAAACATGCACATAACAGAATATTTTTATGGCTCATACAACAATCACTCTGCACGCCGCGACAGAAAGTTGTTGCTCAACAAGAGTGAATTAAATAAAATTGAGAGGCTTACAAAACAATCTGGCTTTACAATTATACCTACTCGCCTTTTTATAAACAACAAAGGCCTTGCCAAGCTCAATATTGCAATTGGTAAGGGTAAGAAGCAATACGATAAACGACACGCTTTAAGAGAAAAAGAAGATAAGCGCAGTATGGACAGAATGTTTAAAATATAAACAACTATTGGTAAATGAATCTCATTAATAAGATTGTAGTTCCATCGCTCAAAAAAGCTACACAAACATCTCTGTTACTCATCAAGCTTATCTTGCCTATATCTTTAGTCTTTAGGCTTTTAGAGTATAGTGGATTGTTGGTTTATGTAGCTAACTTTCTCAATCCTGTGTTCATACATTTAGGATTGCCTGGCAGCACTGCAATGATTTTTATAACAAGTCTGTTTTTGCCACTCTACGCTCCACTGGCTATCATCACCTCTATGACGCTAACATTGAGAGAATTAACAATTCTGGCACTTATGTGCCAATTAGCTCACAACCTGCCAGTAGAAAGTGCCATTCAAGCAAAAACAGGCACATCGTTTTGGGCAATGTTTAGTGTGCGCATTGTAGTGAGTGTTATTGTTGGTTTTGTGCTCAATCTAATACTTCCATTGGAGATGGGAATGCCTACTTTTCTTCAAACCTCATTAGAGAGCATAAACTCGCTGTGGGGTGTTTTTGTAGCTTGGGCAATGACCTCCTTTAGACTAGTGATAATGATATTTATAATAATAGCAGCGCTAATGCTAGCCTACAAACTGCTAGAAGAGTACAACCTTATCAACCGTCTATCAAAATCTATTGAGCCAATCCTAAAATTCTTTGGTCTACCCAAAAGCACAGCTTTTTTATGGATTATTGGCTACGTTGTAGGATTGGCTTATGGTGGAGGCTTGATGATAGACCAAATGAACGAGGGTAAAGTAACCAAAGCCGAAGGCAGCCTATTGAACTATCATTTGGCTGTATCACACTCAGTAATAGAAGACAACTTGCTCTTTGCTGCACTAGGAGTATCGTTTTGGTTGATACTTGCTATAAGACTTGTAGTTGCATGGATTGTAGTTTGGCTAAGAAGGGCATTCTTGAAATTGAAAGGTAGAATCATTCCACAAGTTGCCTATAGTAACATTTAAAGTATAGCAATAGTGACATCGCAAATTAAAGATATTCTAAAGTGGCGCATACTGGTGCTAGACGGTGCCATGGGAACTATGATTCAACGCCTAAACTTGACAGAAGAGCAATATAGAGGCGAAAGATTTAGAAGTGTAACAGCGTCACAAAAAGGCAATATCGATTTATTAACTTTAAGCCAACCAAACGTAATAAAGCAAATACACAGAGAATACCTTGAAGCTGGTGCAGATATCATACAAACCAACACTTTTAATGCCACCACTGTATCCATGGAGAATTATGGTTTACAAGACTATGTGCACGAAATAAATTACATGGCTGCAAAAACTGCACGCAGCGTAGCCGATGAGTTTACTGCCAAGAATAGCAGCAAACCACGCTTTGTGGCAGGCTCTGTGGGACCAACCAACAAAACAACCTCTATGAAGCAAAAAGGCACAAAAATTAGTACTGTCGATTTTGATGAATTGCTGATAAGCTACGAAGAACAAATTGAAGCACTTGTGGATGGAGGGGTAGATATTATTATGATTGAAACAGTTTTCGACACCCTTAATGCTAAAGCAGCTCTTTTTGCTGTACAAAACATATTCAAAAAGAGAGAAAAAGAGATACCCATAATAGTATCAGCAACACTTTCGGATAAAGCAGGTCGCACATATACAGGAGAAACAATTGAAGAGTTTATCACCTCCATCAGCCACATCAATCTATTATCGGTAGGGCTTAATTGTTCTTTTGGAGCAGCAGAAATGAAACCTCATTTGAAACAACTCAAAAGTGTTTCTCCATTT
>DUVZ01000022.1 GCA_012840785.1 Bacteroidales bacterium | reverse complement strand
GGATTGGATGAGAGACAAGATAATAGTTAAAAATGAAAAGTGAGGGGTAAAACACAGCCTAGAGGGCATTGTGGCTAGAGTTCGCATCGATCATTAGTTATAGAAATTAGTAACTAACGAACTGTGACTAAGCGAAAAACTCACATTTTCCACTAAAATGCACTGTGTGAGTGCAAGCAAACAGATAAAATGCACTATGTGAGTGCAAATAATTGCAATAAATGCACTATCATAGTGCAATATTGTATATCTTTGCACAAAAATAGAACTATGGAACAGTTATTTGAATATTCCAACAAGCTCATAAACGAGGTAGATGTTAACTTTACACGCTATCTATACAATGATATCAACTGGAACAATCGTTTGCTTGGAGTGGTTGGTCCTCGTGGTGTGGGTAAAACAACCATGGTGCTTCAGTATATTCATCTAAACCTAAACAGATCAGAAACACTATACGTTACAGCAGAGGATTTTTATTTTGCCAACAACCGTTTGTTAGACTTGGCTGATAAATTCTCGAAACTAGGCGGAAAAAATCTGTTTATCGATGAAATACATAAATACCCAGATTGGGCAAAAGAGCTAAAACTAATTTACGATTACCACAGCAATTTAAAGGTAGTTTTCACAGGCTCATCAGTCCTCGATATTAAAAAAGGAAGTGCCGATCTCAGTCGTCGTTCAGTTGTATATCACATGCAAGGATTATCGTTTAGAGAATACCTAGCACTATTTCACAACATCGAAGCAGATCTGTTTTCGTTAGATCAAATAATTAATCACCAAGTTGCTTTGCCTCATGTGAGCCATCCCTTACCCCTTTTTACCAACTATTTAGAAAGAGGATACTATCCTTTTGCAAAAGAAGATGACTTTGATATACGTCTACGTCAAATTATCAATCAAACATTAGAAAGCGACATACCCATTTATGCCAACATGAATGTGTCGACGGGTCGTAAACTAATGCAGTTGCTTAGCATTATCTCCCAAAGCGTTCCTTTTAAGCCCAATATGAGCAAGATTGCCGAAATGCTGGGTGTGAGCCGCAACAATATAGCAGACTATTTTTTGTATATCGAAGAGGCAGGACTAATTGCTCAACTAAGAGATAATACGGGAGGTATTCGTGGGTTGGGCAAAGTCGATAAAGTTTACTTAGACAACACAAACCTTATTTTTAATTTAGCTGACAACATTCAGAATAAAGGAAATATAAGAGAAACATTTTTCTTGAATCAAACCCGTGTTAAACATAAAGTTACTTCATCCACTACAATCGATTTTTCTATTGATGAGCTGAACTTTGAAATTGGGGGTAGAAACAAAGGTCAGAAACAGATACAAACCGTAGAGAATGGGTATGTAGTAAAAGACGACATCGAAAATGGATATCTTAATACTATACCGTTGTGGCATTTTGGGTTGATGTATTGAATAAATTGATAATTGAAAATTGACAATGTGTTTGGTTAGTTTTTTCTGTGTATAGCTGGTTTACAAAGGTTAGTAACTGATTACTACTAACTTAAACCAGCCAACTCATCAACAATTAACCATTAACCATTATTTCCCCCTTATTTTCCCAACCCCCGCATTCTTCAACTCCTTCACCTCCGGATCGCCATAATAAGACACATTGCCCACACCATTGTTATAAATGTCGATGCTTTCGGATGCATACACCCTCACACCACCCACACCGTTGGAACGTACAACAGCATTTTTAGCCCTCAACTTTTCAGCATCCACCAAGCCCACACCATCCGAGTCTATCTTCAAATCATTGGTTGTTCCACCCAACTTTAGATTTCCCACACCCTCGTAGGTTGCCTCTACACTATTTGCCCTCAAATACATAGCTTCAAAATTACCAACACCCTCAAAATCGATAACAAGATCGTCAGCATCAACAGACCCCTCCATTTTAAAATTTCCCACACCACTCAATATGGCTTTTTCGATGGTAGGCGAACTAATATAAACCGTTAAATCCTTTTTACTTAAATTTTTAATTTTCGCATCCAAAAATATATTCAAAGTGCCATCATCCTCTTCAATTATTGTAAGCAAATCCATCAATTTTTTCTCGCCCTCGGCATACACACTCACATCATCCGATTGGGTGTAGATAACATTGCCAACAATGTGCGACCTTACAGAAGTGAACGACTTGATAGAGAAATTCTTCTCCACCCTTTCTTTACTTTGTGCTACAAAAGTACACGATGTAGCAACCACCACTAGCAACAAAGCCAATAGTACCGTTTTAATGTTTTTCATAATCACAATTTATTTTTAAAATAAGTTTCTTACTGATAAGACTATGTACGGAAGAGAAAGGTTGCAAAACGTTAGTCTTTTAACAACTC
>DUVZ01000199.1 GCA_012840785.1 Bacteroidales bacterium | reverse complement strand
TCGCATGCCCGTTGCTGCCGAGTTGCCTCAGATAATAAAACAGTCGCTTAGCATTCAGCCCCAGGAGGTGTACAAAGCAAGAGACTATTTGCTGGTGTACGACAAAGAGCAAGACATAAAGGATATCGAAATAGATAGACAGCAGTTTGACAAAATAAACCTCGATCCGGGAGGAGTAATTGTTACTGCCAAGGGTGAAGAGTATGATTTTGTGTCAAGATTTTTTACTTCACAATCAACCATATTGGAAGACCCTGTGACGGGTTCGGCACACTGTTCATTGATTCCTTTTTGGGCATCGAGGCTTGGCAAAGAAGAGCTGGAAGCTATGCAACTATCGGATAGGATGGGGAAGCTACATTGCCAAAATAGTGGCGATAGGGTAATTATTGGAGGCAGGGCAAAGACTTATTCTATTGGGCATTTGTGGACGGAGTAGAGAACTTAAAGTTTGTTATTTAAGAGCTTTTCTTTTTTAAGCCTTCCTTTTTCTCCAAGGCTTCAACACAGAAATAAACAGAGCAAACAGAACCAAAGCTAGTGTGAGAGGCGTCCATATATACAGCATCTGCTGGCTGTGCATGTAAGTAGTGTCGGATAGTGCAGCTAAACCTTTCGTCATAGAGATGGGAGGCATAGCGTTGAGCCATGGTCCCAAGAAAAAAGTGCCAAACACCATTCCAAATAACGTAATTACCCATTTTACAGTAATCCATTTATGTTTAAACCATCCCCATTTGGTGAAAATTGAGTATAGCAATCCCGTTATAGACGACCCTATAGCTCCTGGAATAATAATAAAATCGTCGACAAATTTCTTGGAGATATCTATACCGTAAAGCTCCATTCCATCGCTGGCTTTCATTATGAAAATCATAAGAGTTATCGTCACTACACCACTTACCCATAGACTTACAAAAACGAGGTGAAAACACTTTAACCACTTCTGACCTTGTGCACTAAATTTCTTCATTTTATCTGATTTCTATACTTTTGCTAATTAGTTTATATATGCAAATATAATGAAACTTATTAGTATTGCGTCTAATAGAGAGGTGCTAATAGGCTGAATTGACTTCAATTGCAGATGGACAAGCCTGTCTGCAATGTGCAGCAATTGCAATTCATCTCTTTTCCTTAAAAATATCTTTCCTCAAATTTCTATACTTATCAAATGCAATTCGATTTGAAAACAAGATAGTGAGCACAACAGTAATTATACTTGACGAGAAGATAGTAATCATCAGCATTATCTGATATTTAACTGCCACATTTGGGTTGCTTCCACCAAGTATCTGCCCTGTCATCATTCCAGGCAGTGTAATCAATCCCATTATAGCTGTAGATGCAATGGTGGGGTTGAAAGCAATTCTTAAAGCCTCGCGCATAAAGGGCAATAGTGCTTCTTTTTTATTAGCTCCATTGGCAAGATGCCACCTGTAGAGGTTTTGCTCCTCGTCAATTCTTTTGTAGTATGCATTGAGCGATATAATCACACTTCTTATTGTATTGCCAAGCAACATTCCTGTAATTGGGATAAAATAGCGCGCGTTGAATATATTGTCGAGTTTGATAACAACTCCTAGGAAATAGGCATCGGTAACCGCAATACTTATTATTCCAGAGAGCAGCACAGGAATAATAAACAGTTTGTAATTCATACCACTGCGCTGGATAATGGTGTATGTGCCAATAAGCGACATGATTAACACCCAGGAAATATTTACAAGTGTGCTGTCTATCTTAAATATATACTCTAAATAAACACCTACAAGCAAGAGCTGAATAGTCATTCTTGTAATGGCAACAATAGTATCTTTTACCAATCCTGTTTTGTAATACCACAGAATATAAACAGGTATTATCATTAGGGCATAGCCCATAAATAGTTCTAGGTAATTTATATCTATCACTTTATCCATAACAAAGAAGCTATTTTATTTTTATTATATTATCCGATTTCTCTATCCAATAGTCATCGTGTGTAACTGCTATAACGGTCAACTCTTTTTGCTTTAAAATATAGTCTGTAATCTTTCTCTTTACAGCCACATCCAAAGCCGATGTAGGTTCGTCTATCAGTAGTAGTGGCTTGTTTAGCAACATACAACTTGCCAAGATAACCCTCTGCTTTTGTCCACCCGATATCTCTTTCACATTTTTAGAGAGCAGCTCTTCCGACAAATCGAAGGCATCAAATATATTGGATACCTGCTTCTTTGTAGGCATTTTTTCTCTGTTTAGTGCAAACTTAAATGGTGCAAAAAACAACTCCTCCACACTCTCAAGGTTTAGCGATGTGTCTTGAGGAAGCCAAGCCACCCTCTCTCTTATCTTGCATACAGTTTTAGCGCTCAGCACAATTTCATCTACAACTACCTCTCCTTCGTAATGGGGTATAAAACCAACCAAGACATTCAAAAGTGTTGTTTTTCCTCTTCCAGATTCACCTGTTATTGCTAGCTTCTCGCCCCTTTTAACAGATAGCGAAAAGTTGTGATGTACCACTTCATCTTCGAAGCTAATGTTGAGGTTGTTGATGGTTACCATTTTTGGGTTTTTTTATGTGATGTTTGTTTTTTAATACAACAACCCACACAAGGGCACCTCGTGTGGGTTGATCTTTTTTTAGGTCCCAATTTATACTACTAAGCTTCTTAGCCTATCATATCACCCATCAATTCATTCAGTTCGTCTTTAATTTTATTGAATTGATCTCTATGAAATTCTTTTCCCGAAAGCCATGCTTTTCTAGGTAGCTCATCAATGTTTATGTCCCATTCAAGTGTTTTGGTAATTGGTGTGTGAAAACTAAAAATTCTATTTTCATAAGTAATTTCCACTTCAATAGTTGCCTTCTCGGTTATCTCCACATCGTGGTTGCTTGGCTCCACCTGCGATAGGTAATGTTCAAACGTTCTCCACTGATCATCGCTTCGCATCAGCTCACCAGCCTTGTCTTTAGTCTCTTTGCTATACTTGTAGTAGGGTATATAATAGATAGTTAGCGGCAACTCCTTTGGCCTGCCATCTATCACATATGAGAGAAACTTGTCTTTCATCTCATAAAACTCTATTTTGTCTTCAACATACCAATCGCCCTCCTTTATAAGATGGTTCGTTTGGTCTAAGAGCGTCAGTAGTTTAAACCACTTGTCATTCGTCTCATTACTCATACCAATCTGTTTTTTTATCTGTTGCAATATTTTAGTAGCTAGTCTCATAATTTTCTTTAGTACAAATATACAAAAAATGTTGATGTGGCTATGTTTAGGGCAATATTTGTTTTTATTTTATGCATTTAGTTTACATTGCAATTTGTCTTGTTTTTCTCAAACTTTTGGTTACGAAGTAACTCAGTTCAGTTTTTTATGATGTAATTCCTTGCTTTTCCCTCAAAAACACCCTATTTGACCCCTTTTTTGGCTGTTTTCTCTCTTTTTCAAACATTTCCACCGCAGTGGATGCAAACTTCGCACTTTATCTTCATTTTTCACCGTGGTGGATTTGAAAAACGCACAAAAAATTGAATTTTCTACGTGGTGGATGATAAATTCGCACTTTAATCTCAATTTTCTACGTGGTGGATAGAAAAAATGCACTTTATTTTCAATTTTCACTGCGGTGAATCTAAAAAGATCACCTTTTTTTGAATTTCCACTACGGTGGATAGGAAATTCACATTTTTATTTGAATTTTCTACGTGTCGGATTGAATTTCCACACAAAAACGCCAATTTCCACCGCAGTAAATTTGAAAAGTACAAAAAGCATTCAATTTCCACCGCGGTGTTTTGTCCGTTTACAGTGCCAAGTTTGTAAACACCGCGGTGGATTTTGCAATTCAAGTGCGAAGTTTCTAAACACCACGGGAGATTTTGCAATTATGGTGCGAAGTTTGAAGACACCGCGGTGGATATTCCAATTGAAGTGCGAAGTTTTGAAACACCACGATGGATGAAGCAATTACAGTACAAAGTTTTGAAACACCGCAGTGGATAGAGCAATTACAATGTAAAGTTTGAAAACATCATGGTGCATAGAGCAATTACGGTGCAAAGTTTGCAATCACCACGGTGAATTTTGTAATTCAAGTGCAAAGTTTGCAATCACCTCGGTGAATGATGCAATTATGGTGTGAAATTTCTAGCCAACATCGATAATGAAGAGGCAAGAAGGGGAGGTTTATAATACAGCATTGGAAGAAGCTAATGTGATGGGGCAGTCCTATTTGATATAAAATACTGATTTTAGAGGATAATCTAGATCAATGAAAGGGCTGATTCTTAACATGAAGAGGCTTCAATAAATAAGTATAGATATCGTGGTTAGAGGTTACATTGACTTTATCTATTACGTTCAATATCAACCCAAAAACAGATGTTTTAGTTGCAATGTATTGGTGACATGGATGAGTATCCCACTTGTAGATATAAAAAAATGGATTGTCTATTTTACTAAACAATCCATTATTATATTTAAGTTCTTACAGGCGCTGAAATAATACGTTTTTATCTCCTTCTGTTGCCCTGATTGGCTCTAGGTGCTCTTGCTTTATTTTTATTTCTATTAGCAAAAAACTCCTGTTTTCTTCTGTTTTTCTCTTTTTCAAATGCTTGTTTTTCTCTAGCATTCATGGGGCGTTCGGTTTGTGGAAGTGGGTTGTTTTTTACAACCTCAATCTTTTGACCTATCAGTTTCTCAATGTCTTTTATGTAAGCATTCTCCTCTGGTTCGCAAATAGAGATAGATACTCCATCGTCGCCAGCTCTACCACAGCGACCAATGCGATGCACATAAGTTTCAGACTCGTTGGGTATATCGTAATTAATTACATAACCCAGCTTATCGATATCGATACCACGGGCAGCAATATCAGTAGCTACCAATACCCTTATATCGCCATCTTTAAACTGTTGTAGGGCTCTTTGTCTAGCATTTTGTGCTTTGTCGCCATGTATGGCTGCAGCAGTAATTTTCTCCTTTTTTAGGTTGCGCGTTATTCTATCTGCCCCATGTTTTGTTCTAGAAAAGAGTAGCACTTGGTCTATCTTTTTATTTTTGAGGATGTGGCTTAGCAAATCTCTTTTTGTTTCCTTGTTGGTATAGTAGAGGTATTGCTGAATGGTGTCGGCTGTTGACGATACGGCGGCTACCTCTACCTTAACGGGATTGGTAAGTATTCTTCTCGACAGTTTTACAATGTTGTTGGGCATTGTGGCTGAGAAAAAGAGAGACTGGCGTTTTGCGGGTAGCTTGGCAATAATTTTCTTAATATCGTTGATAAATCCCATGTCGAGCATGCGGTCGGCTTCGTCCAATACAAAGTATTCAACATCGTTGAGCTTCACTATGCCTTGGTCCATCAAGTCGAGCAGCCTGCCAGGTGTTGCCACTAATATATCTACTCCTCGCTGAATAGCACTTACTTGAGTGCCCTGTTTTACGCCACCAAATATAACCGTGGTTTTCAATCCTGTATGTCTGCCATAGGTCGAAAAACTCTCTTCTATTTGAATGGCTAGTTCGCGTGTAGGAGTAATGATAAGTGCATTAATCTTTCTCGGTTTGTTGCGTTGTTGACGGTCGAGATAGAGGTGATGTAAAATTGGTATTGCAAACGCTGCTGTTTTGCCTGTACCAGTTTGCGCACTTCCCAGCACGTCTCTTTTGTTTAATATATGTGGTATTGCTTCTTCCTGTATGGAGGTGGGAACCGAATATTTTTCTTCTTCAAGCGCCTTCAGTATGGGCTCTATAATTTTTAAATCTTTAAATTGCATTTATAATTGTTTAAAATCCCACATCCAAGATATTGATAATGATTTTTGTGGGACGGATGTATAATAAGGGTGCAAAGGTAGTCTATTTACAAGAGACTATGTTATAAAACATCTTTTGTTTTAATGTTATTGCTCTATTATAGGGTTTTTTGGGAGGTTTTGGGGGCATTGTTGTCAATTCTATGGTGAGTGATGTGTTAAATGTGTGTAGTGGGGGAGTATCTGTAATAATATATTTATGCAGGTTGTCTGTTACTTTCATTCTTTTTACCTAATTTAGAGGCTGCAAAAATAGCAAGAAACAATACCGATGAATAAATTGACAACAGTAATCTCCTTCACCCTTCCTCACGATGCTCACTTTGCAAAAGGAAAGCTACAGTCTGAGGGGATAGAGGTGTTTATAAAAGACGAATTAACTGCCCATGTAAACCATCTTTACTCGGGTGCTATAGGCGGTGTGAAGCTACAGGTAAGAAGCGCAGATGTTGATGCTGCTCATCGTATTTTAGTAGACTCGGGATACATACAAGAACATACATATATGCCTAATAAATTGTTGATGAAATTGGATCAATGGACATTAAATTGCCCTTTGATTGGGCGTTTGCCTGTTCAGCTAAGATTGCTTGTTGCAATTGCTGTGGTGTTTGCTATTGTGGTGGTGACGATAGTGTTGATGTCGTTGCCGCATTAAAACAATCTGCTACAAGCTATTGTTATAGATAGATAAACAATACAAACATGCATACAGGGATTTATGCAAATGCAGTATAAAGCCTCTGTGTACTTATTTTTATATGAAAATGAAAAAACAAATTAAAATTTTCTTACTGTTGGCTCTTGCAGCATTTACAGTTACATCTTGTTCGACCAATAAGCTTGACGATGGAACATACAACTTTGAGGTGTATGCCACAAATGATTTGCATGGACGATTTTTCGACTCGCTTTATGTAAGCAAAGATAGGTACGAAACACATCGCTACTCGCTAGCTTCTGTAGCCACTGCTGTAAAAGAGGCTAGAGAAAATAGTGGTAAGGATAATGTGGTGTTGATAGATGTTGGCGATCACCTTCAGGGCGATAATGCTGTATATTACTCCAATTTTGTGGATACACTATCGGAACATATATTTTCGCGCGTGATGAACTATCTTGAGTTTGATGCTACGGTGGTGGGCAATCACGATATTGAGCCTGGTGCTGCTGTTTATAACAAGGTGGTGAAAGAGTTAAATATGCCCTATTTGGCTGCCAATGCTATTGATACCAAAACTGGCGAGCCCTATTTCGAGCCTTATACTATTTTGAATAAGGGTGGGGTGAAGATAGCTGTTATAGGGATGACCAATCCAAATATTCCTAACTGGCTTGCCCCCCATTTGTGGGAAGATATCGAGTTTGAAATGATAGCAACGTCGATGGAACGCTGGGTGAAATATGTGAGAGAGACCGAGAAGCCTCACTTTGTGATAGCTGCTATACATGCCGGACTAGGCGACGAGGAGAGTGATAGCAGAGAAAATCCTGCGCGCTATGTTGCAAGAAATGTAAAGGGTATCGATTTGATGTTGGCTGCCCACGACCATAAAATAGCAGCTGAAAAAATAGACAATGGCGAAAAAGAGATTTGGGTGCTAGAGGGTGGTTCGCGTGGTGCTGCACTTTCGAAGGCAAGTGTTGAGATTGTGGTAAAGAATGGTGAGATAGTTGCTACCAATGTTGATGGCAAGACCATCGAAATGAGTGGGGTAGAGCCGGATGCTGAATATATGGCGCATTTTAGAGATGATTTCTTAAAGGTGAAAGAGTTTACCAACCGCGAGGTGGGCATGCTAAGCAACACCATCACATCGCGTGATGCCTATTTTGGTCCATCGGCTTATATCGATATGATACATACTTTGCAGTTAAGTGCATCAGGTGCTGATATATCGTTTGCTGCACCGCTATCTTTCAATGCTACTATTGAAGAGGGTGTGTTGAACTATCAAAACTTGCTGGATATCTATCCATTCGAAAATCAATTGAATGTGATTGAGTTATCGGGGCAGGAGATAAAAGATTACTTAGAGTATTCTTATGCTAATTGGGTGAATGATAATCCTGTTCAAAATGGTCATTTGCTCAATATAAAGAGAGATGAAAAGAGAAACAGGTGGAGTTTCAATCATCCAAGCTTCAATTTCGATTCGGCTGCGGGTATTATCTATGAGGTAGATATTACTAAAGGCGATGGCGAGAGAGTGAGTGTTTTATCGATGGCTGACGGTAGCGATTTTGCTATGAATGCTACTTACAGAGTGGCGCTCACTTCGTATCGAGCTAGTGGTGGTGGTTATCTTTTGGAGCATGGAGCTGGAATACCCAAGGAGCAAATAGCTGACAGAATTGTAGAGTTGTATGCCGATATTAGGGAGATACTATACGATCAGGTTCAATCCGATGGAGTGTTGCAGGCTAAGAAACTAAATCACTGGAAGTTTGTGCCGGCAAATGTAGTGGATGGGCTTGCGAAGAAGGATCATGGGTTGTTGTTTGAGTGATGATGGTTGAGTTGAAAATTTTCGATTGATTACGCTGCCGAAAGTATCACAAATAAAATAAGTATGAAAGATTTTGTAGCAATAGATTTTGAAACAGCCAATAACGATCGTAGCAGTATATGCAGCGTGGATATTGTAGTTGTGAGGAGTGGAGTTGTTGTGGATAGAATTTATGAATTGATAAAGCCTGAGCCCAATTTTTACAACTATCACAACACCAGAATACATGGACTTACCAGTGATGATACAGATGATGCCCCGGTGTTTCCAGAAGTGTGGCGCATGATTGCTCCAAAGATTGAGGGGCTGCCACTAGTGGCTCACAATAGCCTATTCGATTCGAGTTGTTTGCAGGCAGTTCATAGAACTTATTGCATGGATTATCCCGACTATGAGTTTTACTGTACTTTGAGTGCTGCTCGCAAGCACTTCAGAGATATACCCAATCATCGCCTTGGTACTGTTGCTATGTATTGTGGTTTCAATCTTACCAATCATCATCATGCACTAGCAGATGCGGAGGCTTGTGCGGCGATTGCTTTGAAAACGCTATAAATTAAAAGTGAGAAATTAAAAATTAAAACTTGT
>DUVZ01000198.1 GCA_012840785.1 Bacteroidales bacterium | reverse complement strand
TGAAGAATCTCATGTCCTTTTTTTTCTTAGGGATATATGTGACATATCAATCAAATGTTTTTACAATTATCTATAGTGATTGAGAAAATTACCATGTATATTTGTGGAAACAATAAACTCTTTTCGAAATGGCTAACAACAAACCTCAAGAGATAATTAATGTTCATGATTTAAACGAGTTTAGATTTCGCGACACACCCTTTGTACAGCTTATGAACAAGCGTATCTACAATGTACTTATAATTGCATCGCAATACGATATGTTTATTCTAGAGGATGATGGGCGAGTTGACGAACAGATATTTAATGAGTACACCTCTCTCAATCTGCGCTATCCTCCACGTTTCACACAAGTTGCAAATAAGCAGGAAGCTATGCATCAGCTTGAAACAAATAGGTTTGAATTGGTTGTGTGTATGCCCAATATCGACAATAATGAGTTTTTTGAATTAGCAAAGCGCATCAAGCATAAATATCCACTTATACCCATCGTTATGCTTACTCCTTTTTCGAAAACAGTTAGCAGAATGTTCGAAAAAGAGGATTTAAGTGGAGTTGACTATCTTTTTAGTTGGCTTGGCAATTCTGATTTGTTGTTGGCAATAATAAAACTGATAGAGGACAAAATGAATGCAGACGACGATGTGAAAACTGTAGGGGTGCAAACCATCCTTTTGGTTGAAAACTCTGTTCGTTTCTATTCATCGGCTTTGCCTTTGCTTTTCAAATATGTGTTGAGCGAATCGAAAGAGTTCTCTAAAGAGGCTCTCAACGACCATTTGCGCATGATGCGAATGCGTGGACGTCCAAAAATTTTGCTTGCTCGCAACTACGAAGAGGCTGTTGATTTGTATAATAAATATGGAGAGAATATGCTTGGCATTCTTAGCGACGTAAGTTTTAGTCGTGAAGGAGCAAAAGATAAGTTGGCAGGCATAAAGTTTATCAATTGGGTAAGAGAGTTTGATAAGACTGTTCCAGTAATTATTTCTTCATCAGAGACTTCCAATCTTCAGGAAGCGCAAAAGCTTAATGTGCCATTTGTGGATAAAAACTCTCAAACCTTTCCACAGGATGTAATAAAGGCAGTAAAGGAGAATTTTGGGTTTGGTGATTTTCTTATTCTTGATCCATCTACTAAAAAGGTTCTTTTTCGTATCAAAAATTTGAGAGAGCTTCAATATACTATACTTAATATCCCCGACAAAGCGCTATATTATCATCTGTCACTCGATCATTTTTCGAGGTTCTTCTATTCCCGTGCTATGTTCCCTGTTGCCGAGATGCTGCATAAAATTGATGTTTCCGAATATCAAGATATGGACGAGGCACGCAAGCTAATATATGAGGCTATAGTGCAGTATCGAAGGATGAAAAATACAGGAGTAGTTGCCATATTCGAAAAAGACAGGTTCGATAAATACTCCTATTTTGCACGCATTGGCGAAGGCTCGATGGGTGGAAAGGGCAGGGGCTTGGCATTTATGGGACATATAGCTAAAAAGCATCAAGAGTTGTCTGAATATAAAAACCTACAAGTAACGATACCCAAAACTGTTGTGCTTTGCACCGATATTTTCGATGAGTTTATGGAGACCAACAAGCTTTATTCAATGGCTTTGTCTAACATTCCAGACGAGGATATTTTAAAGCATTTTTTAGCAGCCAAACTACCCGAAAGATTGGTGGATGACTTTCTTGTCTTTTTTAAAGCTGTAAACAATCCTATTGCTGTGCGCTCTTCTAGTTTGTTGGAAGATTCGCACTATCAGCCTTTTGCTGGGATATTTTCTACTTATATGATTCCGAATGTGGATGATGAGTCTGAAATGGTTCGTATGGTGAGTGATGCTATTAAGGCTGTTTATGCATCGGTCTTTTATAAGGATAGTAAGTCGTATATGATTGCCACGCAAAACGTTGTCGACCAAGAGAAGATGGCTATTGTTTTGCAAGAGGTTGCTGGCTCTCGTTACAACAATCATTTCTACCCAACTATTTCGGGTGTAGCACGTAGCATCAACTACTATCCCCTTGGCGACGAAAAGCCAGAAGACGGAGTTGTTCAAATGGCATTGGGTTTGGGTAAATATATTGTAGAAGGCAGTCAGGGTTTGCGTTTTTCACCACTATATCCTAAAAAGATACTACAACTATCTACTATCGATAGTGCTTTAAAAGATACTCAATCGCATTTCTATGCTTTGAGTATGCACTCTATCGAACAAGAATTCTTGGTGGACGATTCTTTCAATTTGGTTAAATTGGACTTGCAGGATGCAGATAATGATGGCACATTGCGTTATATAGCTTCGACTTACGACCCCGTTGATATGATTATTCGAGACGGATATCATCCTGGAGGCAGGAAGGTTGTCTCTTTTGTACACCTTCTTCAACACAATATGTTGCCCTTAGCAGAAATGTTAGACAGAGTGCTTAAAGTAACTCGTGCCGAGATGGGGCGAGAGGTAGAGATAGAGTTTGCAGTAGACCTAGAAAGTTTGCAACAAGCAACCTTTTATCTGCTGCAAATACGCCCAATAGTTGATGCTAAAGAGGTAGTGACAGAGAATTTAGCACTTATCGACCCTATCCACTCTATCCTTCATTCTCCTAATGTGCTTGGGCATGGTATTATCAATGATATCTCAGATGTGGTGTATGTAAAAACAGAGGGTTTCACTGCAGCAAACAATGTGGCAATAGCGCAAGAGATTGATGCTTTGAATAAACAGTTTGCTGACGATAACAACAACTATGTTTTGATAGGTCCTGGTAGGTGGGGCTCATCAGATTCATGGTTGGGCATTCCTATCAAGTGGCCACATATTTCGCAAGCGCGGATAATTTGTGAAGTTACATTAGATCAATATCGTATAAATCCAAGTCAAGGTTCACATTTTTTTCAAAATCTTACATCATTGGGCGTTGGTTATTTTACTGTCAATCCCTTTATTGAGAATGGAGGTTTTTTCAATCAAGCCTTTTTGGACGAACAACCTGCTCTGTATGAAACGAAATATATTCGTCATGTTCGATTCGATAATCCTTTTGCAATAAAGATAAATGGGAAGAAGAAGATGGGGGTGGTGATGAAGCCTTAAACCATCTACTACATAATTTTGTAGAGCATCAATTTCCTGCTGGTAATTCCTGCAAAAAAAGTTAACTATTTAATAAAAGATTGAAAGTCTTAGTTCTTGATATAAATTAGTTTACCTTTGCATAGTTGTTTGAACAACCATATTTAGATAAACCATAAAAAAGAATTTAAATTGCAGGTAAAAGAGCGAGAAGTTTTTAGTATTCTAACAGGTAAGATATCAAGCACTATCAATAGAGCACTATTGAGAGCCTTTGCTAAAGAGGGTCTTAATATAACTACTGAGCAGTGGACGGTGTTGGCATGTTTGTGGAAGAGAGATAAAGTTACTCAGCGTGAGTTGTGCGACTTAACTCGAAAGGATAAGCCTAGCATGACTCGTCTTATTGACAACTTGGAGCGAAACAAGATGGTTGTGCGTGTGTCTCATGCTACTGATAGGAGAGTCAACTTGATTCATCTTACTCAATTTGGAGCAAGCTTACATAAGAAAGTTACTAATGTTGTACAGAGTGTTGTAGACAAATCTCTTACAGATGTTTCTGCAGAGGAGATTGTTATTGCTCGTACAGTTCTTAATAAGATTATCAACAACTTAGACTCTTAAAAAAACAACTAAACCCCTGATATATATTGTAGAATACAATTGATTGCATAAGCAATCATTGTTATATTAATTTAATTAAAATGAGAAAATTATTTTTATACATTACATTATTCATGGCTGTACCAATGGCAGCGCAAACTGTATATAATGTAGAAGATTGTAGAAAAATGGCTTTGGAGCACAACGCCTCCATCAAAATAGCAAAGGAGAATGTAAAGGCAGCTCGGAGTATGAAGAAAGCGGCATTTACTCACTTTTTACCCGACTTTTCAGCCACAGGTGCTTACATGTGGAATGAGAAAACTATGTCACTGTTCCCACATGACTTAATGTTGCCTGTGGGAGTAAAGCAACCCGATGGAAGTTTAGGTACAGGTATTGGAGCAAACTCAGTTCCTGTGCCTAATGATGATGGAACATTTAGGTTTGAAGATGCTGCCATCAATAACAATTTCACAATTATCGATGGACAACCAGTTCCTCTCAATGCTGATGGGCAGCCTTTCGATCCAAAAACAAATCCCGGCGATTTGCAATGGAAGAACCATGCTATTTTACCCAAAAAAGCTTTTGAAATGGATGCACGCAATGTGTTTGTAGGAGGCATCAACTTTGTGCAACCCATATTTATGGGAGGTAAAATAAAACAGATGTATTCCATCGCTGGCTATGGCGAAAAGATAGCTCAGGCACGTTCTATAGATGCTATGACCGATTTGATTTTAGAAGTAGATGAGGCTTATTGGCGCGTTGTGTCGTTAGAAAATAAAGTAAAGCTCGCACACGAGTTAAAAAATGTGGTTTCGAAACTCGATACCAATATAACAGCTCTTTTTGATGAGGGGATGGCTACAAAAGCCGATGTGTTAAAGGTAAAGGTGAAGATGAACGAAGCCGATTTGTCGATAATAAAAGCAGAAAATGGTTTAAGCCTCTCACGCATGGCGCTCAATCAGGTTTGTGGTTTGCCCTTAAACGAGAAGATAACACTTGAAGATGCAGATTTGGATAGAAATCCAGATTTAGTGCAAGTGATTCCTACTGAACAGGCTCTGAATAACAGACCAGAGATAGAGATGCTAGCTCAAGTAGCTAATATTGCTCAAGCAAAAGAGAAAGTGATGTTTGCAGAGCTTCTACCTACAGTAGCACTTAGTGGAGGGTATATGGCAACCAATCCAAGTGCGTTTAATGGTGTTACTAAAAGGTTCGAAGGCATGTTCAATTTTGGTGTAGTAGCCAAAGTGCCACTATTTCACTTCGGAGAACGTATACATACACTCAATGCATCGCGTGCCAACAAGGTTATAGCAGCGTTAGAGTTGGAAGATGCAAAAGAGAAGATTGAACTACAAATCAATCAATCGTTGCAGCAAACAAATGAGAGTTTTAAAAAACAAATGCAAACTCAAAAGAGTATGGAGAGTGCCGAGGAGAATCTGAGGTATGCCAATGAAGGCTTCACCGAGGGGGTTATTACAACTAGCGATGTGCTTATGGCACAAACAGCATGGTTGGTGGCTAAATCAGAAAATATAGATGCTGCAATAGAGGTGAAGTTACACAGCTTATACTTGCAGAAATCGTTGGGTACACTTCTCTCGCCTATATCTCAAAATAATAAGTAGAATTAAAACAAGACAGATATTTTTATGAAACAAAAAAATGGAAGCAGCCGCAATTTACAGGTGGCGCTTATAGGCTTGGCCACCGTAGTGGTTATTGTTTTTATAATTGGTTGGTATGTATATGAGCCCGTGCCAGTTGTTATTCAAGGTTCTGCAGAGGTAAACGAAGTGCGTGTTTCGGGGAAAGTTCCTGGACGCATTCTTCATCTCTATGCCAAAGAGGGGCAAAGGGTGAACAAAGGCGACACATTGGTAATGATAGATAGCCCTGAGGTGAGAGCCAAGTTGGCACAAGCTAATGCTGCTAAATCTGCTGCTTTGGCACAACAACAAAAAGTTCATAAAGGCACTCGTTCAGAAACTATTGAAGGTGCATATGAAATGTGGCAGAAAGCAGAAATAGGTGTTGATATTGCTAAAAAATCTTATGATAGAGTAGAGCGTCTTTACCAAAAAGGAGTGATAACTGCTCAAAAGCGCGATGAAGTGGAAGCGCAATACAATGCTGCTGTTGCAACAGCTTCGGCTGCCAAATCGCAGTACAATATGGCTGTGAATGGTGCTCAGTTAGAAGACAAGTTGTCAACCACAGCCCTAGTAGATCAAGCTAAAGGAGCTATAGCTGAAGTTGAGGCTTTCTTAGCTGAGACAATATTGATTTCGCCTATCTCAGGAGAGATTTCAGAGATATTCCCTGTCTCAGGAGAATTGATAGCCTCTGGTTCACCCATCATGAATATTGTAGATATGAATGACATTTGGTTTTCGTTCAATGTAAGAGAAGACTTATTGGAAGATATGAAAATGGGTAGCGAAATAGAGGTTGCTATTCCCGCATTGAATCAAAATGCATTCTTAGAGATTACCTATATAAAGCCCTTGGCATCGTTTGCTACCTGGAAAACTACTAAAGCTTCAGGGCAATTTGATGCACGAACATTTGAGGTGCGTGCAACACCAATAGCTCCTATAAAGGATTTGCGCCCTGGCATGTCTGCCATTATGGAAAAAGTAATCAAATAAATAATGTCCAAAAAACTATATCATAATACAGTAGCCGTTATTCGTAGAGAATGGAAGAGAATATTGGGACGACCTATCTATCTCTTTTCGTCGGTTTTTGTAATGATTTTTTGTTATATATTCTTTCTGAGCATATTTAACGATGGCATGCCTCGTTCGCTGCCCATTGGTGTGGTCGATTTAGATCATTCTTATGTGTCGCGCACATTTGTCAGAAATATGGATGCTGTTCCTAATGTGCATGTTGTGAAACAATATGTTGATTACGGAGAGGCTCGAGATGCTATTCAGAGAGGAGATATATATGCCTTTTATACCCTCGATAAAGGCTTTGGAAGAAAGTTGATGTCATCGCAACAACCTGATTTCTCGTTCTATGTAAACGAGGCGTATATTGTAGCTGGCTCGTTGACTTACAAAGAGCTTATTTATATGAGTAATTTAGGGATAGCTTTTGTACAAAAGAAGATGCTTGAGCTAAGAGGAGAAGAGGTGATAGATAAAGAAATATTAGCCACTGTGCAGCCTATCTCAAACGACTCTCACATGATAGCCAATCCTTATGTAAACTATGGTGTTTATTTGCTCAATATGCTATTGCCGGGCATTATGCAGATGTTAATATTGCTGATGACTGTGTTTACAATTGGGTTTGAGATGAAGATGAATACCACCTCAAATTTAATGGAAACAGCCAACAAATCGATGCTTGCGGCACTTCTTGGGAAGTTGCTGCCCTACACGTTGCTCTTTTCAATTCTGGGTATAGGTGGTAATTTAGTGCTATACAAATTTATGCACTTCCCTATGAATGGAAGCTTGTTGAGATATTCATTCTCAACTGTTCTTTTTGTAATGGCGTATCAGGCAATTGGCGTAATGTTTATCGGTTTACTGCCTTCTTTGCGCGAGGCGCTTAGTTTAGTGGCTGTATATGCCATATTGGGGGTGAGCTTCACAGGTTTTACATTTCCTATCGAGGCTATGCCACGTGGGGTGCAAGTGTTTCAACATCTTTTCCCCACCCGTTACTATTTCAAAATATATGTAGCAGAGGCTCTCAATGGAGCCCCTATTAGATATTCTCTTATCTATTTTGCAGTAATGGCTGCGTTTATGCTGTTGCCCTTTCTCACCTACAAGCGATTGAGGAATGCAGTAATGAAATCAAGCATCACTGACACTGTAAAGTAATCAAGATGTATAAGTAAACTATGAGCGATTCTAATCAATCTAAAATAAAATTCAGACACCTTCGGAATATCCTTTCAGTTTTGGTGGAAGAATACAAAAGTCTGTTTAAAGACTCTGGGGTAATGCTGATTTTCCTTGGAGCGGCTTTTCTATATCCACTGCTCTACAACTTTATCTATTTAAACGATACACTGCGTAATATGCCCATTGCAGTTGTAGATGAGTCAAACACCCCTCAGTCGCGTAAGCTGATTAGAAGTGTTGATGCAACCCCCGACTTGAAAGTGGCAAAAACCTTCACCAATTTAGAAGAGGCAAAAGATCCCTTCTTTAAAGGGCAAATACATGGTGTATTGGTTATTCCTGCAGATTTTAGTGAAAAGATAAATAAAAAGCAACAAGCAAAAATATCAACCTATTACGATATGAGTAGCTTCCTCTATTACCGAACTATGGCTATGGGTGTAAATTTTGCCATGTTGGATATGAACGATGGTATAAAAATAGAACGACTCAATTCAATGGGCAAAGCCGGTCGTGAAGCTGAAATAATAGCAACTCCTTTTAACTATAACGATGAAATTCTGTTTAACGAGGGTATGGGTTATAGCAGTTTCTTAATTCCAGCTGTGCTAGTATTAGTTATCCATCAAACCTTGTTTTTTGGAGTTGGCATGATTGCTGGTACTGCACGCGAAGAAGATAGTTTTTATAAACTCATTCCACCAAATAGTGGGCGTTCGGTTTTTCATGTAGTTGTGGGTAAGGCATTATGTTATTTTTCGTGGTTTTTGGTTGTAGCTATTTATGTTTTGGGATTTATACCCAAACTGTTCAATCTACCTCATGTTGGCAGTCCTATGGATATTGCTATTCTTATAGTTCCATTCTTATTGGCATCCACCTTTTTTGTTATGACTCTATCTAACTTTATTCGCAACCGTGAAACAGGGTTTGTGATATTCCTTTTCACTTCGTTGGTTCTGCTGTTTATGTCGGGTGTGTCGTGGCCACGTAGTAGTATGGGTGCGTTTTGGGTCAACTTTAGCTACCTTTTCCCCTCTACCTTTGCTATTAATGGCTATGTAAAGATAAACAGTATGGCAGCTACCATTGAGCAGATAAACCAAGAATATATTGGGTTGTGGATTCAAGCAGGTTTCTATTTTATTACTACTATGATGATGTATAAATGGCAGATTTGGAGCAGTGCCAAAAGGAATAAATCAAATTAGAAGTGATAGTTGCTGATTGATTAGTGGCAGTAGGTGGAATAGTTTCTCTCAAATTTAAGATTGTGCTAGCAATAAAAAGATATTAAAAACCGAAAATGATAATAGGTTTTGCTTCGCTCACGCCGATTGCACTTTGGCGTGCTGCATGGCTTTTTAGAGTGTTTTTTTAAGTCTCTATCACATATAATTTACATGTGATACTTTTGCTTTTAGATAGTTTTAGTTGAACAATAATTGCTGCTTGAAGTTGATACTATGATACAATACTGTACGTCGAGAAAGCGCATGACAAGCAGCTTTAATTATAACATACAACGATGAATAAAAAAGTGATGAATAATAAAATCTATAAAACGGCATTGTTTATAGCTCTTATTGCAGGATTTGTTTCCTGCAATAAGAGTTCAGACAAGACTGTGGAGAGTGTAAGGTATCAGTTCGAGAATATTCTTGATATTGCTTACACTCCAAATGCAGACTTGCGTGCTACAGGTTGGTTTGCAGATGCTGGCTCTTGGGTAGGTTACACCATTCCAGAGATTGATAATTGGGTAAATGGTTTTTGTGGTCCTTTTAGTTTAGACATGAATCGCCGCCAATGGATAGCAAAATCTGCTATAAAGGTTGGTTTCAAAGGTCATGAAGAAGATGTATTTGTAGCGGATTCTACAAACTATTTCCCAGGAGAGATCTTTATTTCAGCGCACTCTTCTCAAGGTGGAATAACTCAAACCCTTAATTTTATTGATGCTGCAAATGCATTGCTAACTGTTGAAACCGATGAGGCAAAAGAACTTTTGTTTACGGGAGAGGAGTGGGGTAGTGACATTGATGTAACTATC
>DUVZ01000197.1 GCA_012840785.1 Bacteroidales bacterium | reverse complement strand
GAGCTATCTTTGCATTCGCAATCCACAAGGACTAGCAAAACATAAAAACGGTGTGGTAGTTCAGTTGGTTAGAATACCTGCCTGTCACGCAGGGGGTCGCGGGTTCGAGTCCCGTCCATACCGCAGAGGAGCAGCTTTTTATTTAGGCTGCTTTTTTTGTTTCTATACACTTTCAGTTGGTTAGAATACCTGCTTGTCATCTCGCCATGGGCGAGACGTGTTCGAGTCCCGTCCATAGTGCAGAGGGGCAGCTTTTAATTAGGCTGCTTTTTTTGTATTTATACAATTTTGGTTGGTTAGAATACCTGCTTGTCATCTCGCCATGGGCGAGACGTGTTCGAGTCCCGTCCATAGTGCAGAAGGAGCAGCTTTTTATTAAGGCTGCTTTTTTTTGTGTCTATACTTTTTTATTCAGTTTATTGATTTAACTTTGTGTATGGCATCAATCTTACTAATATTTATCTGTCTCATAGTTGGCTATTTGCTCAAAAGATATCATCTTGTTAAGGCAAATAGCTTTGAAGCACTAAACACCCTTATCATTTATGTAGCACTACCAGCGCTAACCCTCCAATACATACCCAATATAGAGATAAACACCGATTTGGTTTTCCCAATATTGATGCCATGGATTAATATTATTCTTTCGTGGCTATTATTTGGTTTCTTGGGTAGAAGACTGGGGTGGAGTAAGGCTATTACTGGAGCTTTAATTATTATGGCAGGTTTTGGTAACACCTCGTTTGTAGGTATTCCAATCATCCAAGCTTTGTATGGTAAGGCAGGTATCGAAACGGTGATAATGGTAGATCAACCGGGTAGTTTTGTAGCATTAACCACATTGGGTATTTTTATAGCCAACATCTATTCGGATAAACAGAAACCAACTACTGCAGGTATCTTTAAAAATATTCTGAAGTTCCCACCCTTTATTGCGTTTGTGTTAGGTGTTGTAATAAATGTTACTCAAATAGCTATTCCAACTGATATCAACACTATTTTTGAAACTTTAGGTAGTTTGGTTGTTCCATTGGCTCTAATATCTGTGGGGATGCAATTGGAATTGGATTTCAAAAGCACTTATTGGAAATATATTTGGATGGGATTAGGCTTTAAGCTACTGCTCTTTCCTGCTATAATATTTATTTTATACTTTATATTCTTCCAACAAAGTGGGCAGGTGATAGAGATAACCTTGATAGAGTCAGCTATGGCTCCTATGATTACTGCTGGAATAATAGCAAGTAGTTATGATTTGAAGCCGCGCTTTTGTAGCCTTATACTGAGTGTGGGTATATTTGCATCGTTTATTACTATTCCTTTTTGGTATTGGATAGTACAGTTTTTTGGATAGGCTACTACTGATGTGGATATTACTATCTAGAATCATAAAAAAAGAGTTTTATAGAATTATTTTATCTATAAAACTCCTTTTTTTGTTAATCTCCTTTTTAGGAGTTTGATGCTGCAAACTCTAGTCTATTGCCAATAAGCATTACTCTTTTGCTTAGTTTTAAACCTCCTGCAATGATAATGCTGGTGTTGTCGAAATTTCTTTTAGTAATTTCTTCTCTTAAAGCTGCTATATAGACAGCCTTTGCACTACACCAACCTTTATTGCCAACATATTGGTTGAAAATTGCGATTAGTTCTTGGTCTGTTTTTTCTTGGAAGCTCTCTTCGAACTGCTTCGATAAATCTTTGTACATAATTTGTTAGTATTAATAAATTAAACTTTAGTGGAAGCATATTATGCGCTCACACAATTAATTTATCAACAGGAAAGAGTGGGGGGAATTGTATTCTTTTATTTTGGCAGGATGCCCTCATTCTAAACCACCGTGGAGATAGGTCTCTCGGTTGGTGTTTTGCATAAATTGCAAAAACTCCTGATGAATAGGATGCAAATATAAGTATAAATTCTATAATGAAAAAATATTCTGCAGATCTTTTATTTGAAAGAGATGTAAACTGCTCTTTGTTAAGAGAAGAAATTAGAGTAGATATATAAACAATTCAGTTAATCATCTCAATGTTATAAAACAACCTCAAAGAAAGTCTTATCTTTGATTGTCAGATTATTTTTTCAACACCTTGTTTAACAAACATAGAAATAATTTGCATTTATAAACACCCACTAATCTTTTACACTATGGATACTTCATTTTTATTAGAACCAGCTTTTATTATTTTCATCGTCATTTTATCTATTTGGGATGCAGTTTGGAAACTAATTGCTTTATGGAAATCTGCTCGCAATAATCATCTAGCATGGTTTATCTGTATAGCAATTATAAATAGTATTGGTATATTGCCTATTGTGTATATTTTGATTCATAGAGATAGGCTAAAGTAGATAAAAAAAGCTTTATTTAAAAGAGTTGTTATTTACTTTCTCTAAATAAGAATGTGTAGCTCAAATAAGGCGATTACAACTATTTTGTCTATATTTGCCTTAAAGGTAGGTGTTTGTGTATTTTATTGCTGAGAATAGATGTTTCAGCAACAACGAAACAGACATTTACCCTTTTTAATATGTAATATATAATAAAAAACAGATTGCCGCTTTTGTAAAATATAATTTGCAGATACGGTTTTTCCTTTTCTAGATAGTCCAATAAATAAACCATATATGAAAAATTTAAGTATTCTTATTTTGTTGTTGGCTCTTGTGTCTTGCAGTTCAAAGAAAGAGGAGCAGCAACCCAATACCTACACCTTGCGTGGCGACACAATTGTGGTGGATGACAATTCGATAATTGCCCCAAAGCTGAAGACAGCAACCATCAAATCGACCTTGCATCAATTGGAGATGTTTTCGACAGGTACGGTAAGGGCAATTCCCAATTATTATGCCGAAATAGCGCCTCCTTTCTCTGGAAGGGTTACGAAGGTACATTTGAAGTTGGGGATGAAGACACAACCAGGCACTCCTCTTTTTGAGATGGCTTCGTCTGATTTTACGGAGGTGCAAAAATCATTCCTTCAAGCAAAATCAGAATTGAAGTCTGCAAAAACCAATCTAGAGCGTCAGCAGGATTTGCACGAACATGGTGTTGCTGCATTGCGAGACCTAGAGGATGCACAAACTCAGTTTGATATACATCAACAAGAATATGATAATGCTGCTGCAAACTTGAGAATATATGGAGTAAATCCTGATAACTTCAAGTTTGGTCAAAATCTTGTAGTAAGTTCGCCTATAGCAGGAGAAGTGATTGTAAACGATGTGGTGTTAGGTCAATATATTACAGATAATGATGAGCCTCATGTAAAAATTGCACAATTGAATGAGGTATGGGTAGTGGGCGAGGTGAAAGAGAAAGATTTAGGTTTTATTACTCAACTGGATGAGGCAAGAGTTAGTCTTTCAGCTTATCCTGAGAAAGAGATAACGGGAAAAATATACCACATTGATGAAGTTGTTGACGAAAACACGCGAAGTGTAAAAGTAATGATAGAATGTGACAACAAAGACAATCTGTTGAAGCCAGGAATGTATGTTAGTGTGAGGTTTATTGATATATCGAGAGAAACATTGCTAGTTCCTGCAAAATCTGTATTGCAATATAATGATAGAAGTTTTGTATATGTAGAGGTTTCGAAAGGGAACTATCTGCAACGTTTTGTAGAAACGGGTGTTTCGGTTGATAATGATATTATTGTAACGAGGGGCTTGGAAGAAAATGAAACTATTGTTACAGAAGGCGCATTTTATCTGCTAGATGCCAAATAATTAGAGAGGTTTTTACTGAAATTTTCTTCTCATTTTAAATAAAGAATAGCTAATGAAAAATATATTCGAAACCACCATTGAAAAGAGATGGTTGATATTGACATTGTTTATATTGTTATCCATCTTTGGTTACTATTCATGGACAAAACTGTCAATCGAGGCTTATCCCGATATTGGCGATGTTACATCGCAAGTTGTGGTGCAAGTGCCTGGATTGGCTGCCGAAGAGATGGAACAGCAAATTACTATTCCCATTGAAAGAGCCATAAACGGCTTGCCTGGTTTGCATGTTATGCGCAGTAAGAGTACTTTCGGTTTATCGATGGTAACCATAGTGTTTGACGATGGTGTTGATGATTACTTTGCTCGTACCAGAATTATAGAAAGGTTGGATGAAGTGGATCTGCCTTATGGTGCTGTGCCTGAGCTAGATCCATTGACATCGCCCACTGGAGAAATATACCGCTATATACTCGAAAGCAACAGCAGTGATTTGCGAACGCTTACAGATATTCAGAACTTTACTATTATCCCTCGTTTAAAACAGGTTTCAGGTGTGGCAGATGTTACCAATTTTGGTGGTATTACTACACAATATCAAGTAGAACTTGATCCTCGCAAGATGGAACAATACAATGTTTCGCTTGCTGAAGTGATTGAAACTATTGAGAAAAACAATGCCAATGCGGGTGGAAGTATTGTAAACCGTGGCGACCAATCGTATGTGGTGCGTGGTATTGGGTTGGTGAAAGATTTGGATGATATAGGTAGGGTAGTGGTAAAATCTGTGAAAGGGGTTTCTGTTTATTTGAGTGATCTTGGCACATTGAAGTATGGCAATCTTGAACGTTCTGGGGCATTAGGATATACTGATAAACGTGGTGTGGACTACTCTGATAATATTCAAGGAATAGTTTTGCTGCTCAAAGGTGAGAACCCATCTGATGTTTTGTTGGAAGTAAACAAGGCTGTAGATGAATTGAATGATGGTGGATTACCGGAGGGGGTGAAGATTCACACTTTCTTAGATAGAACCGATTTAGTAGACACCACACTGTCCACCATTTCCAGAACTATCATGGAGGGTATTGGTTTGGTAATTCTTATTCTTATTATTGTATTGGGTAGTTGGCGTGGAGCTTTGCTTGTGGCAATCACCATTCCTCTCTCTCTGTTGATTGCTTTTATATTGATGCAAGTAACCAATATCCCTGCCAATTTGCTTTCATTGGGCGCAATCGACTTTGGTATTATTGTTGACGGTGCCATTGTGATGATGGAAACCATTTTGAAGAAACGAGAGGATAATCCAGATAAAGAACTCACGGTTAAAACCATTGCTAAACGAGCCAAGGATGTGGCAAGGCCTATTTTCTTTGCTACTCTTATTATTATTACTGCTTATCTTCCTCTATTCGCATTCGAACGTGTTGAAAACAAGCTGTTTACACCCATGGCGTTTACAGTAGGGTATGCACTCTTAGGCGCGTTGTTGGTAGCTCTGGTTCTTATTCCAGGAATGGCTTATTTTATCTATAAGAAGCCTCAAAAGGTCTATCATAATAAATGGATGGAGAGACTGACGAATGCATACCATAGCCGAATTCAGAAAACGTTGAAGAAGCCAAAGAATGTGTTTATTCCTTTGGGAGTGGTGCTGGCTGCTGCGGTTATTCTAACTATTAGTGTGGGCAAGGATTTCCTGCCTGAATTAGATGAAGGATCTATTTGGCTGCAGGTATCATTGCCTCCAGGTATTACATTAGAAAAATCGAAAGAGATGAGTGATGCGCTTCGCTATAAAACAATGGAACACGAAGAGGTGACTTATGTGATGGTACAAGCCGGTAGAAATGATGATGGAACAGATGCATGGACTGCTTCGCACTTAGAGTGCAGTATTGGGTTGAAACCTTATTCAGAATGGAAACGCGGCAGAAGAAAGGCTGATTTGATTGAAGACCTAGCTGCCGATTATGCGCAAATGCCAGGATACAACATTGCTTTTTCGCAACCTATGATTGATGGTGTGATGGACAAGATAGCTGGTGTGCATAGTGAGTTGGCTATTAAGATATTTAGCGAAGATTTTAAAGAAAATCGTAGAATTGCAGAAGAAATTATTACAACCCTCAGAACAGTAAAAGGTGCTGTTGACTTAGCAATTGATGAGGAACCTCCGTTGCCTCAAATACAAATTAGCGCCAATCGTGAACGTATTGCACAGTATGGATTGAATGTAAATGATGTATCCGAATTGATTGAAGTTGCTTTAGGTGGAAAAGCTATATCGCAAATATTTGTCGAGGATAAGGTATACGATATTATTACCCGCTACAAAGAGGAAAGCAGAAATACACCCGAAAAGATTGGCAACTTAATGCTTACAAATGCTGAGGGGGCAAAGATTCCGTTATCGCAAGTGTGCGATATTCAACTCAACACGGGTGAAAGCACAATTTCGAGAGAGATGAACAAACGACACTTAACAGTGAGATTGAATTTGAGAGGAACTGATTTGACATCGTTTTTGAATGAGGCACAAGATAAAATTGAAAGAGAAGTGAACTATGATCATGAAAAGGTAACTCTTTCGTGGGGTGGGCAGTTTGAGAATCAACACCGCGCCTATAAGCATTTAGCACTTATTGTGCCGCTAGCACTTTCTTTTATGTTTGTGTTGCTATATGGTGCCTTTGGCAAATTCCGTCAAGCAGGACTCCTGATGGGTATTGTTCCATTGGCACTGTTTGGAGGAATGCTAGCATTAAATATTAGAGGCATGACGTTGAATGTTTCTTCAGCGGTAGGTTTTATTGCGCTGTTTGGTGTATCTATTCAAAATGGTGTGATTATGATTTCACATATAAATGTGTTGAGAAGAGAAGGAGCTGAATTGCTAACTGCAGTTGTGAATGGTGCAAAACAGCGTTTCAGACCCGTATTGATGACTGCATCGGTGGCTATACTTGGGCTATTTCCTGCTTCAATGGCAACAGGAATTGGGAGCGACGTGCAACGCCCTCTAGCTACAGTTATTGTATATGGATTGTTGTTCTCTACCATTATCACACTGTTTGCACTGCCTTCTCTTTATTATTTGGTGGAACGCAGGTTTACCAAAAATGAAACAAAATAAATATGAAACAAACATTATATAAAAGTGCACTAATTGCATTATTGCTGCTTCTTGGCTTAGATATATCAGCTCAAACAGACACTATATCTAACAACTATTATGTGGAAAAGCCTATTGATTATAATACATATTTGAATCTGATAATAGATAATAATTTATCTTTCGCTGCTGAAAAGTTTAATGTGGATATTGCTGAAGCCAATGTTAAATCGGCTCATAGCTTTCCTGACCCAGAATTGTCTTTTGAGGGCACTGATAATGGAGAGCGAAGAATGAAGATGGGTTATGAGTTTGCAGCATCGCTAGATTGGACGTTGGAACTGGGTGGAAAGAGAAAAGCCAGGATAGAGCTGGCAAAAAGTGAAAGTGAAGTTTCGAAAAGCTTATTAGAAGACTTTTTTAGAAACCTTCGAGCAGAAGCCACACTAAAATATTTGATTGCTTTGAGAAACGAAAGGCTCTACAATTCTCAACTAGAAGCCTATAACAATATGCAAGAAATTGCACGCGCCGATAGTTTACGTTATCAGTTTGGTGAAATATCTGAAGTAACAGCTCGTCAGAGCAAATTGGAAGCTAGAACAATTTTCAATAGTGTGTTGGAAGCCGAGAGTGAATATCAAAATAGTATGCTCGACTTAATGTTGCTGGTAAACAAACAGCCTGGTGATACTATATTAAAGCCAATTGGAGATTTTGATAGGTTTAATCGTGATTTCCTTTTACAGGACTTAATTATTACTGCACAAAACAATAGAAGCGACTTCTTGGCAGCTTTGCAAAACAAATCTGTAGCAAAAAGATTAATAGATTTAGAACGTGCCAACAGAAAAATCGATTTAGGACTAAGTGTGGGAGTTGAATATGCATCTTATGTTAGAAATGTTGTTGCTCCTACACCTTCTCATACTCCTGTTTCTGTGGGTATATCTATTCCTCTCAAATTTTCTAATAAACACAATTCAGAGTTGAGAATTGCAAAGTTTAATCAGCAGCAGATAGAGTATGAATATGCTCAAATTGAAAATCAAATAGAGATAGGAGTAATACAAGCATTTAGACAATACAACTCAATGAGAAGGCAGCTAAAGGCTTTTAACGACGGCATTCTTGAGGAAGCAAAATCAATTTTAGATGGAAGGATATATAGTTATAAAAGAGGCGAGAACAGCTTATTGGAGGTGTTAGATGCACAACGTACTTACAACGAAATACAACAAAACTATCACGATACGCTTTTCAAAACAGCTGCTGCTTTGGTAGAGTTGGAGAAGTCTGCAGGTATTTGGGATATTGCATTCTAAGTTGAAATTAAAAATTGAATAGAGCTCTTATGAAAAATATAAAAAATACTGTTTTGTCCGTTTTTTTTCTGTTGCTTATTACAAGTAATTTAATGGCACAAAACACCATAACAAAGCCTTTTGCAATTAAAGCAGGTTATTTGCAAACCGATTTGCATGGCGATGACATTGATTTTCTTTCGATTGATGAAGAAACTACAGCACTCAACAGTTTTATGATTGGAGTAGAATATCATTCAGAAATTAGTAAATTCATCTCGTTTAAACATGAATTGAACTTCAATATTAGTGGTGCAGAGGTATTATTGAATGATGCTATTAATGGTGAATATCAATCGACGTTGAGGATAAGTTCTTTGCAGTTGCAACCACTGAATGTAACCTTTAGAGTAAAAGGTTTTCAGGTTTATGTAGGTCCTTATGCATCAGCACTTTTAGATGCAAGAATTAATAGAAAAGATGAGTTGGGCAATACGTATAAAGATAAATCCATTTTTGGTGAACCCGATGAAGAGACAGAGAAAAATAAATACTTACAAAAAATAGATTTTGGTGCAACAGCCGGAGTGTTGTTTGAGTTAAACAAAACCATCAGCCTTGGTGTGAGATATAATCATGGATTAGTGCCCATCTTTGATAATACTACCGAGCAGAAATCGATAAAGATTTATAATGAATCTTGGGGTGTTGTGTTGGGATATAGACTATAGTTTCTCTTGTTGTACCATGTTTTTGAAATGATTTGGTTGTTTTAATTATAATAGACAACCATAGTTTATACATAAAACCTATATATAAAGTGTTGAAACATTCTAGATTTCATCCAATTTACTAATCTATAAATAGTCCTAGTTAAACAAATTCTCATTTTAAATGTTATGTTTTGTGTAAGCTCATAGAGTTTTATTCTTTTTGAGCTAAAATTGGAAAAAGACAATTATATAGAGAGATGAAACGCATTTCTACATCCATATTGCTGCTTTTGATGCTTACTTTTAGTGTGCATCCGATTCTTTCTTTGCATTTTTGTGGAGATGAATTGCAGTCACTCAACATCGGTGTGTTGAGCAAAGGTAATATGTGTTGCATGCTTGAAGAAATAGGCGAAGGCGAGAATCTGAAATTTCCAACACTTGAGCTTGGAGAATCTGAAAACTGCTGTTGTTCTACTACAAATATTGAAGTTGTAACAGACAGTTTCACTGCTAACAACTCTCAATCTATTGAATTGCCAACTGAGATATCTCTTATACCAGGTTGGTTTATACTCAACTATTTAGTTGGTTTAATTGCTACAGATACAGCAGTTAATAACTACACTTATTTCCCCACAGAAGGCTCTTATATAAAGACCCTCGATTTCCTTTCGCTAGTTTGTACATATCGACTCTAGCCCATTATTAGTTTTTCTTGTATCACCATTGTTGCAAGATATTGTGATCCATAATATCAGAAATATTTAACCGTTTCTGATAATGCATCCACTTACATGTATGATTTTTATAAGCAACTTGTGTTTTAAATCAAAAACGACAGGTTGTTTGAGTATCCATCATAAAAAACTAATAATATAATGCTAAATAGAATTATAAAGTATTTCCTTAACAATCAGTTGGTAACCACATTGCTTTTGGTTCTTCTAGTTGTTTGGGGTTTATCAACCGCACCATTCAATTGGAATGAGGGTATTTTACCAAGAGACCCAGTTCCAGTAGATGCTATTCCTGATATTGGTGAAAACCAACAAATTGTATTTACCGAGTGGATGGGGCGTTCTCCACAGGATATTGAAGATCAAGTATCTTATCCGCTCACTACCTACTTGTTAGGTATCCCGGGTGTGAAATCTGTCCGTAGTTCATCCATTTTTGGCTTTTCAAGCATCTTTGTCATTTTCGATGAGAATGTAGAGTTTTATTGGTCGCGTTCGCGCATTTTAGAAAAACTGAGTTCACTGCCAGCTGGCTTATTGCCAGATGGGGTGCAACCTTCGCTAGGACCAGACGCTACTGCTTTGGGGCAGGTATATTGGTACGCATTGGAAGGACGTGACAAAGATGGAAACCCAACTGGTGGCTGGGATTTACACGAAATACGTACCGTACAAGATTATTATGTGAAATATGGATTAAATGCTACTGAAGGTGTTTCGGAAGTGGCTTCCATTGGTGGATTTGTGCAGGAATACCAAATTGATGTAAATCCCGATGCTTTAAAAGCATACAATATACCGCTGCATAAAGTGATGGAGGCGGTGCAAAAATCGAATAGAGATGTTGGTGCTAAAACCATAGAGATAAACCAAGCAGAGTATCTAGTGCGAGGATTGGGTTATGTGAAAAGCACAGAAGATATTGAGAAGGCTGTAGTAGCTATTCAAGACAATGTGCCAATTCGTATAAAAGATATTGGCATGGTTTCACTGGGACCTGCTACTAGAAGAGGTGCATTGGATAAAGATGGCGCTGAGGTAGTTGGTGGTGTAGTAGTTGCACGATTTGGTGCAAATCCACTGCAGGTTATCAATAATGTGAAAGATAAAATTACGGAAATATCTCCTGGACTTCCAAAGAAAATATTAGCTAATGGAGTTGAAAGTCAACTAACTATAGTCCCATTTTACGACCGTTCGGGTCTTATTTACGAAACCCTAGGAACATTGGAAGAGGCCATTTCGCTTCAGATTTTGATTGTTGTATTGGTTGTTATTGTAATGGTGTACAACCTAAGGGCTTCTTTTTTGATATCAAGTCTATTACCTATTGCCGTGCTAATGGTTTTTATTGCCATGCGTTATTTCCATGTCGATGCTAACATTGTGGCTTTGTCGGGTATTGCCATTGCCATTGGTACTATGGTTGATTTGGGAGTAATTTTATCCGAAAATATTATCAAACATATTGATGAAGCACCCGAAGGACAAAATCTTAGAACTACTATCTATAATGGAGCTGCAGAAGTTAGCTCTGCAATACTCACTGCAGTTTCTACCACTATTGTAAGTTTTATACCCGTATTTACGATGGAAGCAGCCGAGGGTAAGCTTTTCGGACCTTTGGCTTTTACTAAAACCTTTGCGCTTATAGTATCACTTATCGTAGCATTAATAATTATGCCAACTTTGGCTAATTGGTTTTTTGGTGTAAAAATTAAAAATGAAAAGATTAGAAAGTGGTTGAATATAGCACTGATTCCAATCGGAATTGTTCTTCTATTTGTTGGACAAACATGGGCTGGATTTATTCTACTTGCGTTTGGTATTGTTGGTATAGTTAAAGAGTTTGGTGTAGAACATTATGGTCTTGTTAAAGCAGAGAAAAGCGAAAGCTCTAATTCCACTTTACAACAACGCATGAAATCATTTGCTTTATGGATGCTCGAATATGCAGAGGTTATAATTGTTGTGATAGGTGTTGTTTGGCTATTAGCCAAGTATTGGCTTCCACTGGGAGCTGCCAAAAGCCTGACAACAAATGTAATGTTTGTTTCACTGCTTGTGATAATTGTCTTAGGTTTTTTCATCATCCTAGAGTATTACTATAGGTCGATTCTTCGTTGGAGTTTAAACCATAAAATGACATTTCTTTTGATTCCTGCATTCTTAATTCTTTTCGGAGTAACTACTTGGATGGGTTTCAATAATATGTTTGGCTTTGTGCCTAAAGGATTCGACATGATAGGGGTGAATATTAGAACGACCAAAGTGTGGTCGGGATTAACCCACACTTTTCCAGCTATTGGTAAAGAGTTTATGCCTTCGCTCAACGAAGGGAGCTTCCTGCTGATGCCCACCTCCATGCCTCACTCAGGGTTTGAATACAATCGAAAGGTGCTAGGGCAATTGGATATGTTGTTGACCAACATACCCGAAGTTGAGCTTACAGTGGGAAAGTTGGGCAGAGCAGAGTCAGCCCTCGACCCAGCACCCATCTCTATGTACGAAAATGTGATTAACTACCATCCTGAATATATGCTAAACGAGAATGGGCATCGGGTAAGGTTCAAAGTTGATAGAGAAGATAGATTTATATTAAATAGTGGTGACACACTTTCGAATGAAGAAGCGTTACATAGTGGTGTAACTTATGAGGAGTTGATTCTTGATAGAAAAGGTAATTATTATCGCAACTGGCGGCCAGAAATAAAATCGCCCGATGATATTTGGAATGAAATTGTGAGAGTAGCAAGAATACCAGGGGTAACGTCAGCACCAAAACTACAGCCCATCGAAACTCGATTGGTGATGTTGCAGACTGGAATGCGTGCTCCAATGGGAATTAAAGTTTATGGACCTGATTTAGCAACCATCGAAGATTTCGGAATGCAGCTAGAAGAAGTGTTGAAAGAAGTTCCTTCCGTAAAAGCAGAGGCGGTATTTGCCGAGCGAATTGTAGGAAAACCCTACCTGCATTTGAATATTAACCGTGATGAGATTTCTCGTTATGGATTAAATATTGAAGATGTGCAGCAAACCATCGAAACAGCTATTGGAGGAATGGAAATAACTTCTACGGTTGAGGGTAGGGAGCGATATCCTGTAAGGGTGCGTTATCCGCGTGAATTGAGAGATAATCCCGAATCGTTGGGTAAAATTTTAATTTCTACACCTACTGGAGCTCAAGTGCCTATTTCCCAAATTGTCGACTTTGAATATGTAAGAGGACCACAAGCCATTAAAAGTGAGGAAACTTTCTTGGTTGGCTATGTATTGTTTGACAAACGCGATGGTTTCTCTGAAGGGCTAGTGGTAGATGATGCGCAGAGGGCAATTCAGGCACGTATTGATTCAGGTAATTTAAATGTGCCTTCTGGTGTTAGTTATAAGTTTTCGGGAAGTTATGAAAATCAAATAAGAGCGGAGAAACGCCTCTCTATAATTGTACCAATTGTTTTGATGATTGTTTTCCTAATTCTCTACTTCCAGTTTAAATCGGTAACTACCTCTCTTATGGTGTTTTCGGGTATTGCTATGGCATTTAGTGGTGGTTTTATAATGTTATGGCTCTATGGGCAGGGTTGGTTTGTAGACTTCTCTCTATTTGGCACTAATATGCGAGATTTGTTTCAGATGGAAACTATCAATCTTAGTGTAGCAGTTTGGGTGGGCTTTATTGCTCTCTTTGGTATTGCTACCGATGATGGGGTCTTAATGGCTACTTATCTCGATCAAAGTTTTGCACGAAATAAAACTGACAATTTAAGAGAAATAAGAGATGCAGTGGTTGAAGCAGGATACCGCAGGATTAAACCTGCCGTTATGACCTCTGCTACAACTATTATTGCATTGCTGCCTATACTTACATCAACTGGGAGAGGTGCTGATATTATGATACCCATGGCAATTCCAGCATTTGGAGGAATGATTTTTGCAGCAGTTACCTATTTTATTGTACCCGTGCTATATAGTATGCGCGAAGAACGAAAATTAAAAAAGATACAATCATGAAGAAATATATTTTAAATATCATATTGCTGGTAATTCTTGGAGTTGCAACAGGACATGCTCAAACGTTAGATGAATACTTTAAAACAGCAGCAGAAAATAATCCGGGATTGCAGTCGAAGTACAAGGAGTTTGAAGCAGCACTTCAGAAAGTGCCTCAAGTAAACTCTTTACCCGATCCAACAGTTTCTTTTAGCTATTTTTTTCCTAAAATGATGTCGCAACGCGCATCAGTTTCGCTTACACAAATGTTTCCATGGTTTGGAACTTTAAGTGCACAAGGCAATGCAGCAGCTTTAATGGCAGAGGCGCAATATCAATCATTTCTTGATGCTCAAAATCAATTGTACTATGAGGTTTCGGCTGCATATTATCCACTGTACGAATTAAATCGTTTGAGAGAGATTGAACAGAAGAATATTGACATATTGGAGTCGTATAAATCTATTGCCAACTCTAAGTTTAAAAACGGCTTAGCTCCTATGGTAGATGTGTTGCGCGTGGATATTATGTTGAAAGACGCAGTTAGCAATCTAAGTATTCTTATTATGAAAGAGAAGTCGCTGAAGGCTACGTTTAATAAGTTGCTTAATAGAGATGTTACTGAAGAGGTGTCTATTAACACATCTCTTGCTAATGAAACATTAAGAGGCAGTTTTCGTAGAGACTCTATAGTGGTTAACAATCCAATGTTGAACGCCTTGGATTTGAAAATAAAAGCTAGCGAAGCCAGCGAAATAGCAGCACAGAAAGATGGATTGCCAAAACTGGGTGTAGGGTTGGATTATGCAATTATGGATAATGGTAAAAATATTGTGATGCCCATGGTATCAATCTCCATACCCATTTACAGGAAAAAATATAAAGCTGCTAAGAAAGAGGCACAATTGATGCAAGAGAGTTATACCCTTCAAAAAATGGAAGTTGCTAATTCACTTATTTCAAACTACGAGATGACATGGTTTGAGATACAACAGCAAAAAGAGCTAATAAGCTTGTATGAACAGCAAACCAAGGAGAGTAATCAGTCGCTAAACCTTCTCTTTAGTGCATATAGCAACTCTGGAAAAGATTTTGAAGAAGTCTTACGAATGCAACAGCAATTGCTTAAATACGAAAAAATGAAAGCCACGGCAGAAGTAGAATACTATATTGCTTTGGCAAAACTAAATTACATCACTGCAAAACATATAGGAAAATGAAAACAGATAGAAAAACAATATTAATAGTTCTTTCAACATTAGTGATAGGGGTGTTATTGGGTTGGTTGATTTTTGGAAGTGCCGGTAGTAGTAACGATGGTGAAAATCTATCGGAGCACTCTCATGTAGATAAGGAAACAATTTGGACCTGTTCTATGCATCCTCAAATTCGTCAAAACGAACCAGGCGCTTGTCCTATTTGTGGTATGGATTTAATTCCACTAGAAGATGAACAAAATGATGGTATAGACCCAAACTCTATAAGTATGTCGGCAACAGCTATGCAACTAGCTAATGTTCAAACGGCAGTTGTGGGAGCAATAAATCATGTAAAAGAGGTGCGATTGAACGGAAAAATACAGGAGGATGAACGATTGCTTTTCTCTCAATCATCTCATGTGCCAGGGAGGATTGAAAACTTGAAAGTGAATTTCACAGGAGATTATGTGCAAAAGGGTCAGGTTATTGCATCTGTATATTCTCCAGAGTTGGTAACAGCTCAGGAGGAGTTGTTTCAAGCTCAAAAAATGTTGGATACACAACCACAACTTTTCAATGCAGCTAAAGAAAAACTGAAAACATGGAAATTGACAGATAGTCAGATTGAACAGATGTTGCACTCGGGTATCGCAACTGCAACTTTTGATATCAGGTCAGATGTTTCAGGGTCTGTTATACAAAAAATGGTAAGTGTTGGGGATTACGTTCAGAGAGGACAGCCGATTTATGAAATAGCAGATTTGTCAAGGGTATGGGTGCTTTTTGATGTTTATGAGTCGGATATGGGTTGGGTTAATAAGGGCGACAAGGTTGAATATACCGTTGCCTCACTTCCTGGTGAAACATTTACAGGAACTATCTCTTTTCTCGACCCTATGATTAATCCTGCTACAAGGGTTGCAAAAGCAAGGGTTGCAACTACTAATAGTGGATTGAAGCTAAAGCCTGAGATGTTTGTTTCTGGTGTTTTGCAGGCAGAATTGAAAAACACGACTGATGCAGTGGTCGTTCCAAAATCTGCGGTTATGTGGACAGGACAGCGCTCAGTTGTGTATGTGAAATCTGTTTCTGATCAAGGTGTTAATTTTCAACTTCGTGAGGTAACGCTTGGTCCTTCATTGGGCGAAAGCTTTGTTATAAACGAGGGTTTAGCAATAGGCGAGGAGATTGCAGTAAACGGCACATTCAGTATTGATGCTGCTGCACAACTAGCTGGTAAACCAAGTATGATGAGTCCTGATAAAACTTCTTTAATGTCGACACACAGCCATGGAGAGATGCTATCTTTTGAAGAGATATCAGATGTTGAACGTATCAGCGATATCAATCCTGCATTTAAAGCACAACTCACAAAAGTGTATAATGCTTACTTGAAGATGAATGATGCTTTTGTTGAATCGAATGCTAAGAGTGTGGCTAATGAAGCCAAAAAAGTAATTAAGGCTATTGAGTCTGTTGATATGGCATTGCTTGAACATGATCCACACATGAAATGGATGGATCAATTAGAAATCTTGAATAGAACAATTAATTCAATTAGCAAACTAAATGATATAGAAAAGCAACGTAACGAGTATATTCAATTCAATCTTGCATTCTACGAAAGTGTAAAAATGTTCGGTTTAGAAAACACGATTACTTACTTTCAATATTGTCCTATGGCAAACAATGATAAAGGGGCTTATTGGTTGAGTAGTAAAAAAGATATTCTAAATCCTTACTTTGGAGATGCAATGTTAAGTTGTGGAGAGACAAAAGAGACGATTAAGTGAAATTGATAGAGGCTCAATTGATTGTGATTATGGCAGTCATAGTTGACTTTTAATTTCACTAACAGTTAATTGTAAACATTATATCAATCTCACTGTTCAACTATATAAGAGTCTTTACATTAGAAGAATGAATAAGACTAACTTTTTTCTTTTTTAAGGAAGGAGTAAAAGTACGAATAAACAAAAATATATATCATGAAAAAATTCGATGTGTTTATAGTAGGAACAGGAGTAGCAGGAACAATCATAGCCAACAAAAGTGCGGAAGCTGGACTTAAAACTGGTATAGTTGACAACCGTGAGTATGGTGGAACATGTGGTTTGCACGGCTGTATTCCTAAGAAAATACTGATAGGAGCAGCTGATGCAGTAGCCTCTTCAAAGAATCTTGAGGGAAAAGGTGTAGAAGGCTTACCATCAATAAACTGGAGAGAATTGATGGCATTTAAAAACACTTTTACCGATCCGATGCCTGAAGACAAAGAAGCAAGCTTTAAAGAGAATGGAATATACACCTATCATGGCGACCCTAAATTTATAGCTGAAAATCAATTGAAAATTGGTGAAGATATAATTGAAGCTAAGAAAATAGTTGTTGCCACAGGTGCTGTGCCGCGAGAATTAAACATTATAGGTTCAGAGCATGCTTTGTCGAGTGATGATTTTTTTAAAATGGAAGAACTACCAAAGTCGCTACTCTTTATCGGTGGCGGATATATCGCTCTCGAATTTGCACACATCGCTGCTCGTAGTGGTGCTAATGTTACTATTTTGCAAAGGAGTTCAAAGCTTTTAAAACACTTCGATAATGATATTGTTGAGCACTTGGTTGCTGCCACAAAAGAGTTAGGTGTTAATTTAGTTATGAATACCAATGCAACCCAAATAAAGAAAAATGGCGATAGCTATCTTGTTGTAGGAAACAATAATGGTAACCTAAAAGAATTTACAACTGATGTGGTGTTTAATACATCGGGTAGAGTGCCTGCTGTTCATAATCTTGATTTGGACAAAGGCAATGTGCGTTATTCAGATAAAGGAATAGAGGTGAGCTACTACATGCAAAGTACAACCAACCCAAGGGTTTATGCTGCAGGTGATAATAGTGCAACTTTTGCATTACCCATAACTCCTTTTGCTACAATGGAAGGGCACATTGTGTCTGCAAATATTGTGGATGGTAATATTAAAAAACCAGACTATGGTGTTTGCCCAACAGTTGTGTACACATTACCAGCGTTAGCAATGGTGGGTATAACTGAAGAGCAAGCACAGAAAGAGAACTTAGACATCACAGTAAATTATCGATCTGTGCCACATTGGTATGCGGCAAAGCATTTGGGTGAGACAACCTATGCTTTTAAAGTGATAATAGATAATAAGACCGACCATATTTTAGGTGCTCACATTATTGGACCAAACGCAGAATAAACTTTCAATGTTTTTGCAGTGGCAATGCAGGTAGGAATGAAAGCTGAAAATCTAAAAACAATTCCATTTGTATTCCCCTCTGCTTCGTCAGACATAGCTAAGATGGTATAGATATTTAGGTTTTCAAGCTAATTGTACTCTTTATCTCTAATCTGTTTATTACCTTTGTTTTTTTTATATATAAAGCTATGCTATATGAATATAGAACAAATCAGATCACTATTTCCAGTTACAAAAGAGGCTGTTTACCTTAATAGTGCCTCACAATCTCCTCTAAACACTTTACTACTAATTCGCATGAGGCTACTAAACAACTTTATCATAAACTGATAAAACAGAAAGTGCTTGTTGCATTGCAGGGAGAGAATATTAGGGTTAGTCCCAACTTTTTTACGACAAAAGATGAAATAGAAGCATTTGTAAGTTTAATATAAAATTTTTAGATATAAAACAGATAGTTAGGTGTGCTTTTACTTCTCTCCTTCTTATAAGATATAGCAAAGATGAGATAAAATTCTTATTTTTGTCTCTTTACGAAAATATTAATAAAAACAGATATGATAAAATTTAAAGTAGGCATACACGATGTGCCTAAAAGCGTAAGCCATGTAATTGTAGTATCGCCAAAAAACAGTTCACAAGATTATAATCTACCAAAAGCTATTATCAAAAGGATAGAAAAACTTATTGAAGATAAAGAGAACGGTTTTTTTACTTTGTACCAAGATGATACTATTAAATTAGTATCAGTTTATGCAAAAGATGAGGCTGAAGTTGTGAACGACTCAGAAGAGTTGCGTCTATTTGGAGCAGCTGTTTACAAAGAGATTGAAACAGAGAAAATTGAAGAGGTTCAGCTAATAGGGTTCTCAGATGCATTGTCTGTTTGCGAGAGAAGTTTATTCCTTGAGGGAATGTCTTTAGCGCAATATCGTTTCGATAAATATAAAAAGAAGAAAAATGAATCTTCGCTCAAGACAGTATATATGAACGAGGGGTCTGTTGTAGATGGTGAGCTAGAAGCTTTGGAAAACCTAGTTAAAGCTGTCTTTTTTGCGAAAGATTTAGTAAATGAACCAGTTAATTACCTCGATGCTCCTAAGTTTTCGGAACTAGCCAAAGAGATGGCAAATGTGTATGGATTCATCACAGAGGTATTAGATAAAGATAAGATTGAAGATTTGAAGATGGGTGGTCTGCTAGCTGTTAATCAAGGTTCGAATACTCCACCTACTTTCAACATATTTACTCACAAACCCAAAGATGCTGTAAACAAACAGCCACTTGTGTTGGTTGGCAAGGGTGTGATGTTTGACACGGGTGGATATTCGCTCAAGCCCTCCAATTATATGACGGACATGAAAACTGATATGGCAGGAGCTGCCACTGTACTAGCAACTCTTATGGCAATTGCAGCAAATAAACTTCCTTACTATGTAATTGGTTTAGTGCCAGCTACTGATAACAAAATTAGTGCCAATGCATTTGTAGTTGACGATATTATCACTATCTCAGATGGTACAACTGTTGAGGTTCAGAATACTGATGCTGAAGGTCGCTTAGTGTTGGCTGATGCCTTGGCTTATGCTAAACAGTTTAAACCAGAGTTGGTTATCGATTTAGCAACATTGACTGGTGCTGCCGCAGCTAATACAAGTTCGTTTGGCATTGCAATGGCTGGTAATAGCAAAACAGCAATGGCAGAGTTGAAGAAATCGGGTGATAACGTGTACGAGCGCTTGATGGAACTTCCAATGTGGAGAGAGTTTGACGAAATGCTGAAGAGTGAAGTTGCTGATTTGAAAAATATTGGAGGTAGTGAAGGTGGTGCAACCACAGCAGCTAAGTTCTTAGAGCATTTTACCGATTACGATTGGATACACCTAGATATTGCAGGACCTGCTTCAGTTAAGAAAGGCAAAGGATATATCCAAACAGGAGGCACCGCTTCGGGTGTACGTTTGCTATACAATTTTATTGAAGAGAAAATAGGAAAAGAGAGAGCAAGTTGTTCTGTATAGTTCATTTTATTCATAGTCTTAGATATAAAAAACCAACCTTTCGAGGTTGGTTTTTTAAAATTGTATCAATTTATCTTATTGAGCAAGACAGCGACTTTTAATTTTCTTCCCATCCCCAAGGATCACCAGGAGTTTCAATCTCTTTAGTCAAATCGAACGTCACTGTAAATACACGTTTTGTATTCACTAGATGAAGGTTGTAAGTAAAACTAGTTTCATCAACCGTAATCCACCACACATTGAACGAAGCATAAGGAATCATACTACTCGTCTCTTGGCCGGCAGGGAAAAACTGCATGTTTTCGGTTCCCAAATTAGTTGCTTTACCACCATACATAGTTACCTCCTCGGGCGTACCGTCAGGGTTGCGATGGTCGTGTTTCAATAGAATACCATCATCATATTTTGTTAAAACCCACGTTCTCGATTTATCATCGCCCACAAAGAATGGAATTTTCAATTCTCCTTCTGTGCATGTCTTTACATGCATCACCAATCGCTTGCCATCGAAGCCATCATTTTTCCCTTCCGAAGTTATTGTTCCTTCATACGATTTTCCACAATGACTGCTCAATGTATCCCAAAAGACATCTTGTGGGCTTTTTTGTGCAGATACACCGATTGTAAGTAGAAGTGTAAAAAGAATAAGTAATTGTTTTTTCATCATACCAATTTTAAATGTGAATATATAGTTTAATTAATTAGATTGTTATTTCCATACCTACATAGAACGACTCAAGTTTTCCCTCCATTTTTTTACTTAGCACTTCAATGGCTTTCTCGCCAGTACAGTGCCCAGTGTAAAAATTTGCTTTAGGTAAAAGTTTTGTTAGTTCGTTTGCTATTTCGGTTAGCTCTTCTGTTGTTTCAACCTCCACATATTCTTTGCCATCTATTAAGTGGAAGCCACCATAGAGGCAATGTGTTTTTTTGGAAGGGATAACAGATTGTACAGTAGTGGCAATATTGAGGACACCATTGTGAGCACAACCAGTAAATACACATAAACCTTTTGCTGTATCTACCACTAAAATCAATTCATGTTCAAATTTATCTATCTCTTCCACACCTTGGCGTTGTCTATAAAGTATCGAATTGCCTTTTGGCATTTTGTATGTATGCTTGATATCAGTTATCATCCAAAGATTATCAACAGAAGTGTTCTTATCTATCAAAACAAACCTATCACGATACTCCAGCAGCTCAGTAGAAAATCCATTCAGCTTCTTCACGCCACTCTTCAATGAAAAGTATTCGTAATCGAAGAGGGTAGCGTTCATATATACTTTTGCAGTTTTATTTATTTTTAGAAAGGCTAATAAGCCACCCACATGGTCGTAGTGGGCATGTGAAATCACTACCTTGTCGACATTTTTTAACTCTACACCCAACTTCTTTGCGTTGCGCATAAACAAATCACTTTGCCCAGTATCGTACAATATCTTCTGCCCACAGTCTGTTTCTATGTATAGCGATAAACCGTGTTCTGTTTCTAGTTTGTTCGATTGTGCTCGATTGTCGGTTAAGGTTGTTATTTTCATTTTTATGAAGCCTTTTTAGGGTTTGTTGGTAAAGATAGTAAAGTTACTACACATAAAATAAAAAGATTGAGTTTTTCTGCTATCCATATCCAACAGTTCTATTCAATAATCATTGTTTCGAAAATCACTTGACTATGGACTTAAAGATTAACTGTTACATATCATAACATCGTTGACACTTCTAAAACCCTTAGACGTATAAGAATATCGTTTACAAAACCATATAGGGTTTAGCATTCTAAGTAACTCAAAGTGTCAACACATCGTTTACATATTACTTTAAGACAAAGGCAAGATAAAAATAGCACCTATCGATAAAAGATAGGTGCTATTAATACTTTAGTTGTAAGTGTAGATAGTGTGAAAAGTTATCTGTTACGATTTCCAGGATTTCTTCGTCCTGTTCGGTTGTCAAATCTTACATCTTTACGTAATTCATTCCATTTTTCCGCTTTCTCTTTTCCAATGATTTTCACTAGCTCTTCAAACTGCTGTTTCATCTGTGCATCTCTAGCTGTACGGAACTCTTCGCGACGAACGTCTCTATTTTCTGCTCCCATACCACGTTCACTTCTTTGTTCATTCACATCTGCAATGCGTTCTTTATCTTGCTTTTCGTACATTGCTAGCACTTCGGCACTCTCTTTAGCTGTCAAATCTAGCTCTTTGGTAATAAGGTTTGCTTTCTCTTGTGGAGTCATTCTTATTACTTGTTCACTGCGCCTGTTGTTGATGTTGTTGCGTCTGTTTCCACTATTTCGTTGTGCCGAAACTGACATAGTTACTGTTAGCAAAAGTGTTGCTACTAAAAATAAATACTTTTTCATATCCTTATAAGTTTAATGGTTTATACTGTTTCATGCAATTTGCACTACTATATTGAGCTCAAATGTAGCGAAAGGTTTAATGCCATACAAATATAGAAGCATGTGTTATGCTCTAACAATCAAATATATAGAGGTGTTTGTAGATCTAATTAATGGATTGGTAGAGTGGATTTGTTATTTGGTCTATAAATAGATAGTATATGTCTATTTATAGTAATTAGGGGCATGTTTTTTGGTTTGTGACATTTATTATTGATAAAAACACAAATGAGAGGAAAGTTTCTGTTTGAATTTTTGCTCATGAAATATCTATAGTTGTAAGTATATAATTATCTTTATGGGCAAATAATCAAATGTTTTTACAATTAGGAGTTATGAAAGTTGTATCATTAAAAAGACGAGAAAGTGCATTTGACTTTCCCAAAGCTGACGAACTTTATATGCAATTTAATGATTTTGTAGAAGAATTGAATAGTAGGTCAATCCCTGAAAATACTATTAGTGCTATAAACAGAGAAATTGAAGAGATAAATAACTCCACAAAAACTGGGGTTAGTATGAAGTCGCTTATAGTTAAAAAACTAACAGCAATATTAAAACTACTTGAAAAGGAACATAAACTTGTACCTAAGAACTATTATCAGAATAATAATTTATTGAAGGATTCTGTGGTTCTTGGAGTCCCAATAGGTATTATAATTGGATTAATTTCTAAAGACATGGCACTGATATCTGTGGGAATGATTATTGCAATGGCTATTAGTTTTGTTAGAGGTAGAATAATGGACAAAAAGGCACTTAAAGAAGGACGTCAATTTAGTGGTGAGTTGCTGAAAAATTTTAGCTGGTAGATCTCTATAAGTCTTTTTATAAACCACTCTTATAGTTTATCTGAACTATTATATACTGAAAGTGTTAATTATTTTGTGCGTAATTGGGTTTCAAAGCACACATCCTATTAACAACGAAATTATTAAAATCATAAACAAATAGATGCAAACTAACAAATTAGAAAAACAGATAGCTTTTATAAAAGAAATTGATAAGGTAAAATATATTTTACGCCAATCTACATTATTTAATAGTGATAGGCGAGAAAACGATGCTGAGCACAGTTGGCACTTAGCCGTGATGGCTATAGTGTTGGCAGAGTATTCCGACAAGCCAATAGACCTTTTGAAGGTTTTGAAAATGGTGTTGATTCACGATATTGTAGAGATAGATGCTGGCGACACCTTTATTTACAGTACCACAAAAGATCACGACAATACAGAGGAGGAATTAGCTGCAGCAAAGCGCATATTTGGCATCTTGCCGGCAGAGCAAGCAGAAGAGTTGATTGAAATTTGGAAAGAATTTGAAGCGGCTGAAACCGACGAGGCTAAGTTTGCAAAATCCTTGGATAGGTTTGAACCATTGCTACAAAGTGTTTCCAACAAAGGTGGTACGTGGGTAGAACATGATGTGCCTTATCATAAAGTGTATGATGTGAATAAGGCAATTAAAAATGGTTCTACAACACTTTGGAACTATGCCGAGAATTTATTGAACGAAAGTGTGGAGAAGGGGTTTCTGAAGAAGTGATTTTAAATCTACATGGCGAACCTAATGCATATTTAACGTAGATTAGAGTATCAAACAGGGTAGTTTCATTAATAAAAGTGCCCTGTTTGATTTTTGTATAGAAAAAAATTAAAATCCCCTCCTCCTTGCTCGGGTAATCATTCGTGAAATTAAAAATTGTGTATTTTTACGCAACTATTTATATTACCGTTGAAAAACACGACTTAAATACTAACTACCCTCATATTGATAAACAGGAATTATCTCCATTCCTTTATTAATAAATCTCTCTCTTACCTTACTATATTGACGAGTGAAGCCTAAAATAAATCCACCTCCTCCCGAACCACAAAGTTTAAGTATAAAATCTCCTGTGTTTAATCCCTCTTTCCACTCATCAAGCAATGAGGGAGGAATCATTTTAATAAAATAGTTTACTTGAAACTCTGAGAGTGCTTTTACATCATGTGTAAATTTTTCTATATCTGCATCTATAAGAGATTGAATACAGCTATTGTTAACTGGTATGTATTTGTTAAGAATGCTATCTTTGAACGCTGAGTTCTCGCAATCTTTCATAAATTGATCAACTAAAGGAGCTGTTTTAATTGCTTTGCCACTATTTATTAAGAAAATAGCATCTTC
>DUVZ01000196.1 GCA_012840785.1 Bacteroidales bacterium | reverse complement strand
TATTATCCCCCCTAGTAGAATCCATGTAACCCATTTTGATGAAAAAGACACTGCAGGCACTAATGCCGAGCGCATTTTGAGTGGAGCATAAGCGCGTGCATGCTGTATAGCATGACCTGTTTCGTGGGCCGAAACGGCTGCGGCTGCTACACTGCTCATATTATAGACAGGTTCGCTCAGGTTAATTGTTTTGTTGGCAGGGTTGTAGTGGTCTGTAAGACTACCACGCACCGATACAACCTGCACATCGTAAATACCGCTATCGTGCAACATTTTTTCAGCTATATCTTTACCTGTCATGCCATTTGACAGTGGCATTTTGCTATACTTCTTAAATCGGCTTTGTAGCTGTGACGAAACCATCCAGCTAATTAATGCTATACCTATAAATAAAATCCAATACATATCTTTATTCTTTTATTGTTTATTGTTTCTAAACTCTTATCAGTAATAATAAGAGCAAAAAGTGTGCCGTTAATTATTTCACTAACAGCTAATAGATTTTAAATATTAGCTATTGGCAAAAAACAAGGGACTATTCACACCTCAATCTTCTTACCTCACTACCACATGTAGCACATCTAAACATTTATCTAATAATTGTTTGAGCTCTATCTGGACCTACCGATACAATTTTGATAGGAACCTCCAACTCCTCTTCAAGGAAGCTTAAGAAGGCGTTGAACTCTTCGGGGAATTCATTTTCCGATTGCATCTTTGTCATATCTTCTTGCCATCCTGCCATCTCTACATACTCTGGTGTTATATCTTCGTTCACCTCAAATGGAAAGGTTGCTGTGCGCTCTCCATTAATATTGTAGGCTACACATAGTTTGATGGTTTCAAATTCGTCTAGCACATCCGATTTCATCATAATGAGCTGGGTAACACCGTTTACCATAATGGTATATTTGAGTGCTACCAAATCGATCCAACCACAACGGCGTGGACGACCTGTAACCGAACCAAACTCATTGCCTTTGACTGCCATCTTTTTACCAACCTCATCAAATAGCTCTGTTGGAAACGGACCACTGCCAACTCTTGTGACATAGGCTTTGAATATTCCAAACACCTCGCCAATGCTATGTGGGGAGATACCTAAACCTGTACATGCTCCTGCACAAACTGTGTTGGACGAGGTAACAAATGGATAGGTACCAAAGTCGATATCAAGGAGAGAGCCTTGTGCACCTTCTGCCAAAACACTATTCTCTTGTTTTATTTGATCGTTTACAAACTGCTCGCTATCAATCATTTTAAAGGTTTTAAGCTTCTCTACACCTTCAAACCACTCCTCTTCGAGCTCTGCAAGATTGTCGTAATTGAAATTGCAATTATCAAGCATCTTTTTGTGTCGCTTGGTTGCCTGTTGATACTTCTCTTCGAAATTGTGAAATATATCTCCTACTCTTAGTCCATTGCGGCTAATTTTGTCGGTATATACAGGTCCTATTCCTTTTCCTGTTGTACCAATTTTGTCATCACCCTTGGCAACTTCGCTAGCACTGTCTAGCAGACGATGTGTGGGCATAATGAGGTGAGCTTTTTTAGATATATAGAGTCTATCTGTAAGGTTGTGTCCCGATGCTTCTAGGGCATCAATTTCGCCTTTAAACAAAGCGGGGTCAATCACAACTCCATTGCCAATAAGATTTATCTTTCCACCCTGAAAAATTCCTGAAGGAATAGAGCGTAAAACATACTTTTGATTTTCAAACTCCAACGTGTGACCAGCATTTGGACCACCTTGAAATCGAGCTACCACCTTATAATTAGGAGTTAACACATCTACAATTTTCCCTTTACCTTCATCGCCCCACTGCAGGCCTAATAATACATCTACTTTCATTTCCTTCTCAATCTATTTAATTTCATTCTACGTGCATAGCTACATTTGCTACAAACGCCATATATGTACATGCTATAATAACTTACTGTAAATTTTCGAATCTTCTTCAATTGGTCTTCGCTAATAAGATTGTTTGATGTTTCTCGCACCTCGCCACAATCTACACAGATAATATGATCGTGATTTTCGTTTCCGTAGGCACGCTCATATTGTGCAGCTGTGCCAGCACCAAACTGATGCTTTACCACTAAGCCGCAATCTAACAGCAACTCAATAGTGTTGTACAAAGTAGACCTACTAACTCTAAAGCAAGCCTCTAACATAGAGTTGTAGAGCGAATCCATATTGAAGTGCCCATCGATAGAGTATATGTGGTCTAAGATAGCATAACGTTCGGATGTTTTGCGGTGTTTACGCAATGTAAGATACTCTGTGAAGTCGTCTTTTACTTGTTTACGGATTTTTTCGTTAACCATTTTCTTATATCTTTGCGTCTTGTTTTATTAAAAACTATTTTACTGTTTCTGAGTGATAGAAGAAAGCTGCAGTACATATAACACTCTCGTTGTTATAGGCATCATGCGAAGTTACAAAATAGTAATAAGCTTCATCGTTATCTTCTACATAAAACTCATACATTGGCTCTCTTATGCCAGTAGCAATTATGTTTGCTGAATTTTCAGTATCAAAATTATCATCTACCGTTCTATATACGGTGTAGGTTCTTCTTTTAGTTGTATCATCTCTCCATTTAAGCTGAAATACACCTTTTATTTTTTCGGCTGTCAAGTCGTGTGGAGCATCGGGTATAGTGTCTGACAACCAAGTCATAGCAGGCAGTTTGGCTGGATGCTTATAGTAGTCGTTGATAGAGAAAAGAATTCCTTTCAGGTTCGACAATACATTTTCGGTGCGAAAATAGGCTTGCCCCGACATTTTTTTATCTCGAGCATAGCTCATCTGGTTCACTATATCTTCTTTTGGCCACTTAAGCTCTGTCATTTGATATACACCCAGTCCTGGTGCAACAATTCGATTGTTGCCATGCAACATCCAATCGTCGGCAAAAGGATAAAACAGATCGTTGCGGTAATACATCATTGGGTATATTGCATCGTGTTTGCCACTCATCATCCAATAGCCTGCATCTTGCAACACTGTTTCGTAGGCGTTCCATCCATCGTGCTTATTATTCAAAGGTCTGTATCTACCAAGTGGGGCGCTACTAACTTGCACCCAGGGTTTTATACTTTTTACAGAGTCGTACATTTTGGTTACAAACCTGTTGATATTCTCTCTTCTCCAATCCGAGATGTTCTTGCCCTTGCCATATTTATTAAACCTTGCTCTATCTGGAAATCTTGCTGAGTTGTCGGGATAACGAATATAATCGAAATGAATGCCATCAACATCATAATTGCTTACAATTTCGTTGACAATAGAAATCAGGTAATCGTCTGTTTTAGGATTGCTGGGGTCTAAAAACCACTCCCTCTTATATTGCAAAGCAATAGTGGGGTGTTTGCGTGTTACCGAACGCTGCCCTAAACCCTTTACATGACTGTTGCCTCCAAGGGGATAGGTCACTACCCATGCATGACAGGCAAGTCCGCGCTTGTGACACTCTTCTATAGCAAACTGTAAGGGGTCGAAACTCTCTTCTCCTGGTTTTGCTGAAGCAACTACCGACGACATTGGCTCTATTACAGACTTGTAAAGCACCTCGCCACGTGTTCGGGCTTGAAAGAAAACAGTATTAAAGTTATACTTTTTCAGGTCATCAAGTATCTTTATAAGTTCTCTCTTTTGTACATCCACATCTGTTCTGTTGGTGGGCCAATCCAGACCATAGTTTGTTGTCAACCAAACTGCTCTCACTTCGGTTGCGGGTGGATTATCTGCATAAACCTGCAATACAAAAAAGAGACTTATGCAAATAAGCCAATATGTTTTATTCATTCTTTTTCTATCAATCAATTCTTACACTTATACAAAAATAAAATAAATCAACCATATAAAGCGGGTTTCACTATACATTAACATAATAAAGGTGTTTCCTTCTGTTATCTGTTTCTATGTTGCAAGCCCACTGAGCTTATCACCCTACTCTATCAAACGTTGTGTATTTTTTCTATAAAGTAAAACAGTCTATAAATGCTTTTTATCTATTCTGTATAATCGTTGCTTAATTGACACAAAGTTATTGATAATTTGCGAGGATATTATCATTTCAAGTAAAGGGTTATCATCTAAAGAAGAAGTTTAAAGATAATTGAACTATTATTGTTTTCTAGATATCCTGCCCAAAAGAGGGTTTACTATGAGAAATCTATATTATAAACAAAAAGATTGATCTAATATTGAGAACTCGATTGGGGTGCGAACTCTTCTTTTGATGAAAAAGTGTAGTAAATCAGATAACATTATTGGCTGCCAAGCTTTTTAAATTTACTATATTTGAACAATCAATAAAAACAGAAGAGATGAAACATCACATTATTATTACAGGCGGAGCACAAGGCATTGGTAAGATTACTACTCTTGAATTGCTCAAACGAGACTACTATGTAACTGTGTTTGATAAAGATATAGAAGCATTAGATGAGTTGAAAAATGAAGTTGATAGCAGAGACTGCTCTCTGCGACATGTGGATGTAGCCAATGAGCAGGAGGCAAAGTGTGCAATTGACGAATCGGTTAAACAGTTTGATGGTCTATATGGTTTAGTTAATAATGCAGCCATCAGTATCAACAAACCTATTGCGGAGCTTACCCTAGATGAGTGGCTACAAGTAATAAATTGCAATTTAACGGGAACATTCATCTGCTCGAAACATGCACTGCCCTACCTAAAGAGAAGCAAAGGTTGCATAATCAACATGGCATCTACACGGGCATTTCAATCGGAGCCCAATACTGAGGCATATTCTGCTAGCAAAGGTGGTGTGTTTGCACTTACACATTCATTAGCTATGAGCGCAGCTCCCAATGTGAGAGTCAATTGTATAAGTCCTGGCTGGATTGATGTATCGGGTGTAAAAAAAGCATCGTTGGCACAACAAGACTCCCTGTCGCAAACCGACCATGAGCAACACCCAGCAGGTAGAGTTGGAAAGGCAGAGGATATAGCTCGTACCATTCTCTTTCTTTTAGATAAAAAGAATGATTTTATTACAGCACAAAACTTTGTGATAGATGGCGGCATGACCCGCAAAATGATTTATACTTAAAGGTTCTTTGATGGTTTTATGCGCATTAGAATTACACCAATGGCTATCCAAAACATCTCTCTAATGCGCGTTATTAGACCCACATAGACTCCAACACCTAGTGGAATTGTGAGCATGCTGAAAGCTATACCAAAACCGCCCTCGCGTGTACCCAACTGCATGGGCGAGAAGAAAAGTATATTGGCAAACAACGATGAAAAAGCTGCTACAATAATACATTGGAAGACTGTGAGATGAATTCCTAATGGAATTGCCATAAACATAATCTCTATGCTTGAGAGAAACCTGGCAATAACTTCGAATGAAAGGGCAAGAAAAAAGTCTTTTTTACGGTTGATAAACAGCTCTGAAGTTAGGCTATCCATCACTTCAATTCTCTCGGCATGTTGAGCAGCATAAGCTCTCACCTTTCTTTTTGCAAAAGGTATGCGTGCTGCTACACGCAATGCTTGACGTATCAACCCTTTTCTAAACACTGTGAAAGCCCAATAGGTGAGCAACAAACCACCTATCACAACGCCCCAAAGCACAAGTTTAATACCCAAAGGGATAACAGGCACTACAAAAATAAAGATAGGAACCGAAACCATCCAAAATATAAAGTGGGCAAGAAAGTGCATCATGGTAGACAATAAAACACCCGAAGTGGCTCTATCGATACCTATATACTCTTTCAGCTCGAACACTTTATAGGGTTCACCACCCAATAGTCCAATGGGCGTCATACTATTAATGGCAAAGCCACTAATCATTAGCTTAATTTTGCGAAGAAGCGACACCTCTTCACATCCATTTCCTCCACGCAATATGACGTGGAAAGCTAAGCCATTGAAAGTATACACAATTGCCCAAATACCAACAATTGCGAAAAACCACCAGCCAGTATCTTTTATATTTTCCCAAATATTGTCAATACCAACTCTGTATACCATCCAGGATAATACTACCATCCCCACTACAAAAAGCAGGTCGCGTATTATCTTTACTTTTCGATTCATCTATATATTTTTACCCACACACACAAGCATCTAGATTGCGAGAAGAGCTTGTTTTGTGAAATTAACGACAAAAATAAGGGACTTTGTCGAAAGATTCAATAGTAATATGAATAAAAAAACCTCAACCGATACATCTAAATTATGAACTCTATTCAAAAAGAGCTAATTGTGTAGCATATCGGTTGAGATTTATATTGTGTTATTATTATCGTATTATTTACGGAAGGGAGGTTTCACCACTTCTGCTCTCAAGTTTCTCTTACGAACTTGGATAAATATTTCGGTTCCTAGTTTAGTATATTCGGGTTTCAAATAACCCATGCCAATACCAACCTTCATCATGGGCGACATAGTTCCCGAAGTTACTTCGCCTATCTCTTCGCCATCGGCATTTACAACTTTGTATCCTTGGCGTGGAATTCCTTTGTCAGACAATGTGAAAGCTGCAAGTTTGCGTGTAACGCCTTCTGCTTTTTGCTTTTCAAGAACATCGCGACCAATAAAGTCGTTGCCATCGGTTAGCTTGGTAATCCAACCCAAATTTGCTTCCAATGGAGAGGTCTCTTCGGTCATATCGTTTCCGTAAAGGTTAAAACCCATTTCCAAGCGCAGTGTGTCTCTTGCACCTAAACCTGCAGGCATAATACCAAACTCTTCTCCAGCTTCAAAGAGTGCATTCCACATTTTCTCGGCATGCTCGGGGTAGAAATATAGCTCAAAACCTCCTGCTCCAGTATAACCAGTATTAGAGATTATTACATGCTCAACTCCTGCAAGTGTGCCATACTCAAAAGCATAGTAAGGGATGGCTGATAAATCAGTATCGGTTAGCTTTTGCAAAAGCTCTGTAGCTTTGGGTCCTTGCACTGCCAATAGAGCTGTATGCTCTGATGCATCTTCTAAAATAGCGCCCATTGTGTTTTGCTTATTAACCCACTCCCAGTCTTTTTGAATATTGCCAGCATTTACAACCAACATATATTTCTCTTCCTCCATGTGATATAATAGGAAATCGTCGATAATACCTCCTGTTTCGTTTACAAAACAGGTGTATTGTATTTTGCCAACTTTCAGCTTCGAAGCATCGTTGCTTGTTATCTTTTGTATCAATTCAAGCGCTTTGGGACCTTTTATCCAAAACTCGCCCATGTGCGATACATCAAAAACTCCCACTGCGTTGCAAACGGTGGTATGCTCCTCTATAATACTTGTGTATTGTATTGGCATATTGAATCCAGCAAACTCGTGCATTTTAGCTCCTAGCTTGATATGCACATCATTTAAAGGTGTCTTTTTCATATTTATTTTATTGTTATCTAATGTATTATTATAATCGGTTATCTTGATTGGTTATTTTGCCTCTTCAGCAAGAAGTTCTACTATCTTCACTACTACTTCTGATGCTTTTTTGAGCGAGTTGATTGGTAAAAACTCGTAGCGACCGTGGAAGTTAACTCCACCCGCAAAAATATTGGGGCAAGGCAGTCCCATATACGATAGGCGTGCACCATCTGTGCCACCACGAATGGGCTTAACAATAGGCTTGATATCTAATGCTTCCATGGCTCTAAAAGCTAGGTCTACAATATGTTTCACAGGCTCTACCTTTTCGCGCATATTGTAGTATTGATCTCTCATTTCTAGCGTCAATACATCGGGGTATTTTGTGTTGAGAAAGTCAACAGCTTGCTGCATTTGCTCTTTGCGTCTTTCAAACAGGGCACGGTCGTGGTCGCGAATAATGTATGCTACACTTGCCTCGTCAACCGACCCTGACATCTCTATCAAATGAAAGAAACCCTCGTAGCCTGCTGTAAATTCTGGTCGCTCATTTACAGGAAGAATATTTACCAACTCATTGGCAACATGCAAAGCGTTTATCATTTTATCTTTTGCATAACCAGGGTGTACATTTCTTCCCTGAATAGTAATTTTGGCTGCGGCTGCATTAAAGTTTTCATACTCTAGCTCGCCCAACACACTGCCATCCATGGTGTATGCCCACTCTGCTCCAAATTTCTCTACATCGAAGTGGTCGGCGCCACGTCCAATTTCCTCATCGGGTGTAAAACCAATTCTTATCTTCCCATGTTTTATTTCTGGATGGTCGATAAGGTATTGCATTGCATTCATTATCTCTGCAATTCCGGCTTTATCGTCGGCTCCCAAAAGGGTTGTACCATCGGTTACTATAAGGTCTTCTCCTATGTAGTCGAGCAACTCGGGGAAATCATTTGGCGACATTACAATATTCTCATCTTTGTTGAGAAGAATATCTTTACCATCGTAGTTTTCAACAATTCTTGGATTTACATCCTTGCCACTCATATCAGGGCTAGTGTCGAAGTGTGCTACAAAACCAATAGTGGGCAAGTCTTTGTCGCAATTGGCAGGTAGCGTAGCCATCAAATAACATTTGTCATCCAAAGAGATATCTTCGAGACCCATCTCCCTCATTTCCTGCTCTACTACGCGAGCCAAATCAAATTGTTTTTTTGTGCTTGGTGTTTGGTTGCTGTTTTCATCAGATTCAGTATCTATCTTTGCATACTTGATGAAACGATCTACAATATTCATACGTTGATGTTTTAGATGTTGTGTGGTTATTAGTAAATTAGATTCTTTGTATGTGCTTTGATAAGCAAATCAAGAATATGTTCTTTAAATAACAAATATACGAGTTTTTTTTTATTTAAATAACTTTGATGTCTAAATGTTGGCTGCTAAAAAATTAAAGAGCAACAGAAGAGGGATTAATAATATTCAAACCAATAATGCTGTTTTGGAATATAAAAAAGATTTATTTATTATATATAGCAGATTGTTGGCTTGCCACATAATAGTTATAAACACTTAGCTTGTAGCACAAAAGACAATCAACGGCATGTTTACACACAACTTAAACTCAGGATTATTGTAGTACGAATAAAATAAATCATTTAAGATTTTTGCATTTGAAATAAAAAGATGTATCTTTGCAGTTGGGTAAGTCCTACACGGCCAGCTCCCAATGAACTCCCCCAGGGCTTGATCGCAGCAAGGGTAATTGGTTGTAGCGGCGCGATGTAGTAAGCTTACCC
>DUVZ01000195.1 GCA_012840785.1 Bacteroidales bacterium | reverse complement strand
CACCCCATATTTTTTTATCCAACTATCAACAGTTGTTTGCGCCTCTTTTATTGTCATTTTCTTATTTATCTTTAGAGTCTATCCAAATTGTAACAGGTCCATCGTTTATAAGCGACACCTTCATGTCTGCACCAAACTGTCCTGTTTTGACCTCTATTCCTGACATCACTTCCAGTTTTTTGCAAAACTTTTCATATATAGGAATTGCTATATCAGGTTTTGCAGCTTTAATGTACGAAGGTCTGTTTCCTTTTTTTGTATTTGCATGCAATGTAAATTGCGAGATAACCATCATTTGACCCTCTTGTTTTAAGATTGATTCATTCATCACTCCCTTTGCATCGTCAAATATACGTAAATTAATAATCTTTTTGCATAGATAGTCTATATCTTCATCTGCATCATCGTTTTCGATACCTACTAATATAAGAAGCCCTTTTGATATACTGCTATATTCATTTTTATCTATCGTTACACTTGCTTCTGATACTCTTTGAATAAGAACTCGCATTTTACTTTTTTTTGTTAAACCAGTTATAAACTATTTTCCCTCTGTTTTTTCCCAACACTTCCACAATTTCACTCTCTTTTGCCTCTCTAATTCTTTTTATGCTTTTGAAGTGATTTAGAAGATCTCTTTTTGATTTCGGACCAATTCCTTTTATTTTATCTAATTCAGATCCAACTTGAGCTTTGCTTCTTTTTTTACGATGGAAGGCTAATCCAAATCGATGAGCTTCGTCACGTAAATATTGTATAAGTTTTAAAGTCTCCGAATTTTTATCCAGGTATAGTGGGATAGAGTCATTTGGGAAGTAAATCTCTTCTAATCGCTCTGCAATACCAATAATTGCAATTTTTCCGTACAAATTCATTTTTCTGAGTTTTTCTACAGCAGCGCTTAATTGTCCCTTACCGCCGTCAACCACAATGAGTTGCGGCAGGTTTCCGCCTTCGTTAACTACGCGTGAATAGCGTCTTTGAATCACCTCCTGCATAGATGCATAATCATTTGCTCCTACAACGCTTTTAATTGTAAAATGACGATACTCCTTTTTAACAGGCTTCCCTTTTTTGAAAACAACACATGCTGCAACCGGATTTGTACCTTGAATGTTTGAGTTGTCAAAGCACTCAATATGTATTGGGAGCTCTTTCAAATGTAAATCTTTTTGCACAGTTTTTAAGAGTCGGGTAGAGCGTTGTTCAGGATTTAATATTTCTGCTCTTTTTAATTTATCCACTCTATACTGTTTTACATTTTGTTCCGAGAGCGCTAATAATTTTCTTTTATCACCCCTTTGAGGAATTGTAAATTCAACATTTGTCAATTTAATATCTGGGATAAAAGGAACAATAATCTCTTTGGATTCACTTTTGTAACGCTGCCTCATTTCAACAATTCCCATGGCAAGAAGTTCCTCCTTGGTCTCATCCATCTTCTTTCTATACTCAAAAGTGTAGGCTTGAATTATTGCACCGTTCACAACATGGAGGTAATTTATATATGCAGCTTGCTTATCATCCGAACAGAAAAAGACATCAATGTTATATCCAAAATTACTAACAACTGTAGAGCGTTCCCTAAAGTTTTCTATCATCAGATACTTCTCCTTTAGTTCTTGCGCTTCCTCAAATTGTAAGTTTTCGGCACTGAGAGTCATTTCTTCGTATATCTTTTTACTGATTATTCCAACATTACCTTTTAGTATTTCTAAAATTTCATCAATATTTTTGTTGTAATCTTCCAATGATTGTAATCCTTCACATGGACCTTTGCATCGTTCAATATGGTATTGGAGACATACTTTAAATTTTCCAGCTTTTATATTTTCTGGTGTAAGGTTCAGCGTGCAGGTTCTTAACTTGTAAACCTTTCTAATAGTTTCAAGGAGTGCCTTTACAGACATAACAGAAGTATATGGACCGAAGTAACGCGATCCATCGCGTTGTATATTTCGCGTCTGCATCACTCGAGGAAAATACTCCTTCTTTACAACTATCGATGGATATGTTTTGTCATCTTTCAGAAGCACATTGTAGCGAGGTTGGTATTGTTTTATTAGGTTGTTCTCTAGAAGAAATGTGTCTTCTTCAGTCTTTACTACAATGTATTTTATTTTTGCAATCTTACGTACAAGAATCCGAGTTTTAGGGCTGTCGTGTTCCTTATTAAAGTACGACGACACCCGTTTCTTTAAGTTTTTTGCTTTACCAATATAAATAACTTTCCCCTCCTCATCATAAAACTGATAGCAACCAGGCTGATGAGGTATAATTGAGAGAGTTGATTTTATATCTTCGTTCATAGACCCTACTCCTCGCTAAATATCAAATTTTAATATAGACTCTACTTCTACATCTTCTGGGAAGAGTTTTCTTGCTCCTAAATCCTCTAATTCAATTAGAAAGTTCAAGTACACTTTTTTTACACCTAGTTTTTTCACAAGGTTGTATGCAGCAACCATCGTGCCTCCTGTTGCTAATAGATCATCATGAAGTAAAACAACATCATCCTTGTCAAGAGCATCTGCGTGTATCTGTATAGTATCTACACCATATTCTTTTGTGTAGCTCTCTTCAAGAACATCAAATGGCAGCTTGCCAGGTTTTCTTATTGGAGCAAATCCTGCATTTAGCCTAATAGCTATAGCTGGTCCCATAAAAAAACCTCTAGATTCTATTCCTACCACCTTGGTAATCCCTTTATCTTTGTACATTTCGTACATTGTGTCGGATAACTCTTGTAGTCTCTCTGGTGACTGGAATAGGGTAGTGATGTCTTTAAACTCTATTCCATCTATCGGAAAGTTTGAGATGTTTCTTATTGCATTCTTCAAAGTTTGAGTACTCATATTTTTTTATTTAGTCTATTTATTTGAATGTTCCACGTGAAACATTCTGTTATTATCTTCCAAGGAGTACAAGTAAAACAGATATATCATTGGGAGAAACTCCCGGTATTCTGCTTGCTTGTGCTATTGTTTGTGGGTTTATTGTGGTTAGCTTTTCACGAGCTTCTGTTGATAGTGATTGAATTTCTTTATAATTGAATTTGTCTTTTATATTGATGTCTTCAAGGCGAGTTATTTTATCCGCTATTAGTCGCTCTCTTTTAATATATCCTTCGTACTTTACTTTTATATTTGCCGATTCTATTATCTCATCTTTTCTACTGGGAATCATCTCTACCTGTTCTTTTAAAGCGGGTATTGCTTCCATTATAGTTTCAATTGATATTTGTGGGCGACTAAGTATCTCTATTAATTTTACTCCTTGCTTTAATGGAGAGGTGCCAACTGACTCGAGAAAGCTATTTATTTTATCGGGCTTCAACGAGTACTTCTCACTGAATTTGATAATCCTGTCTACTTCACTTGTTTTCTCATTTAAAAGATCAACTCGTTTTTGTGTAGCTAAGCCTAGTTTGGCTGCTTTTTTAGTCAATCTTTCGTCTGCATTGTCTTGCCTCAACAGAATTCTGTATTCTGCTCTTGAGGTAAACATTCTATATGGCTCATCCACGCCTTTTGTAATAAGGTCGTCAATCAAAACTCCAATATATGCTTCATCACGACGGAGTGTGAACGGTGTGCCGCCATGACATTTGATATGTGCATTTATTGCAGCCATCATTCCTTGTCCTGCGGCCTCTTCATATCCAGTAGTGCCGTTTATTTGACCAGCAAAATAGAGGTTCTTCACCAACTTGGTCTCAAGGGTGGCTTCTAGTTGAGTAGGATCAAAAAAATCATACTCGATAGCGTATCCTGGACGGAATATATGAACATTGCGAAATGCGGGTATGCGTTTCAATGCTTCAATTTGTGTGTGTAAGGGTAGGGAAGAGGAGAATCCATTTAAATAGTATTCGTGAGTGGTTTCGCCCTCTGGTTCCAAAAATATTAGATGGCTCTCCTTTTCGGCAAATGTAACCATCTTTGTTTCTATACTTGGACAGTAGCGCGGACCTATACTTTTGATTTGACCATTGTAAAGTGGAGAAAACTCCAAACCTTTGCGTAAAGCTTCGTGCACATGCTCGTCAGTAAAGGTAATCCAACAGCTACGTTGTTTTAAATCTCTTTTTATTGTGTCAAGATAAGAGAATTTATGGAAATCAACTTCTCCAGCCTGTTCTTCCATCAAAGAAAAGTCTACAGTTCTACCATCTACTCTGGCAGGAGTACCTGTTTTCATTCTATCGGTAGTAAAGCCCAACTCTTTTAGCTGTTCTGTTATCCCATATGAAGAAGGTTCGGATACCCTGCCTCCTCCAAACTGAATTTCTCCAACATGTATCAATCCGTTTAAGAAAGTTCCATTGGTAAGAATTACAGACTTAGCATAGAATTCTACACCCATTTGAGTTTTTACACCAATAGCTTCACCATCTTTCACAATAAGCTCTGTCATTGCATCTTGCCAAAGTGAAAGATTGGGAGTGTTTTCAATAATGCTTCGCCACTCATGTATAAACTTCTCGCGGTCGTTTTGCGAGCGAGGACTCCACATGGCTGGGCCTTTCGACATGTTGAGCATACGAAATTGAATAGTGGTTTTATCGCTTACTATCCCCATCTGTCCACCTAAAGCATCAATCTCTCTTACTATTTGCCCTTTGGCTATACCTCCCACGGCAGGATT
>DUVZ01000021.1 GCA_012840785.1 Bacteroidales bacterium | reverse complement strand
TTGTTCTCTTTATAGCTATTATCTTCTCTGCTTTATATGTTGTTCTAACAGATGAGTTATTTATATGTTCACAATACACAGCAGACGGCTCATTGTAAACCTCTTGCGCGCGGCACCCTTTATTCAAACTTGAAAAAGAAAAACACCACAGCTGCCCACTCTTTATTCACCCCTCGTGCATATCCAAGGGTGGAATAACTGCTGTTTTGAACTGTGCCATTATCTTTTATGTAGCCCAAGGTACGATAACTGCTATCTTGTACAGTGCCGTTATCTTTCACATATCCCACAGTTCTGTAACTGCTGTCTTGAATGGTGCCATTGCGAATGTAGCCAATAGTTCTATAGCTACTATCTTGAATTTTGCCGTTGCGTATATAGCCCACTGTTTTGTAGCTGCTATTCTGTATGGTGCCATCGGAACGGATATGCCCTATTGTGCGATAATTGTTTGATTGGATGGTTTGTGCATTAGCAACAATGGCTAGAAAGAATAATATTGTTAAGAGAAAATTTTTTTTCATTGTTACCAACTTTGTTCTTCATCCACCATATAGTCCTGCCTATTAATATTAAACTCAGCAAGCATAAAATCTAGACTGTCGTAAATATTTTCAGCAATTACTTTCCAATCGCTCTTTACTTTGCCATTGTCGCGAATTTGGATTAAGCCCCACCTATTATTTTGTTTTGTGGCAATATACGACAGCCCCGAGTGGCTATTGAGCCCCACAACTTCGTCGTAGTAGGTGTCAAGAATATGGTTTTCGTATTTGGCCATGCCCATACCCATTACTTCCGACACACTATAGAGTCCCCACTTACCGTTTCTTTGTTTTCTACCCACAACGGAAGCAAGGCAACCATCGTGGCAAGAGAAATTTTGATATGTTTGTTGGTTCATATATATATATGTTATTTTTTAACTAGAAAAGACTCTCTTAAACGGAATAACATTCCCCTCTGGATTATGATCACGCCAAGCATTATGGTCATCAATTATTGAAAATACAACTAACTTAAATTGATTCGCAAATTCGGGCTCTTCAAACACCTCTTTAAATAGCTCGGCTATATGTTGTGGTGGATTGCGAAAAGCTCCACAACCAAACGCACTAAGAACCAAACAATCGTGATGGTGCAATGCGCCTATCCTAAGGATGGTGCGTATTTTCTCTTTGCTAGGCTCTATCAACTCTTTGGTTATACGATAGTAACGATTGATGAGGTCTATCTTTGGTCCATTTATAGCCGGAACACTAACAACAGAAAGCTTAAATGGATTCTTTAGCAAGCAGTAACCATTTTTCTCAGATCCTCTAAATATAGTGGCGTCTTTGGTGTATATTCCCCCCGACTCTCTGTTTAGTGGATAACTGTGTTCTGTGTTTTGCTGAATTCCGTATTGATTTGAATAATCGATATATTGATAGAGCGACAACAACATATTGCTACGTCTAAATAGGTTTTCTTCTTGTGCGCCAGCACCACTCCAAACACCGCCTCCAGGGTTTTGCCTGTTTGCCATATTAAGCATACACACACTGTATCCTGATTTTTCGAGCAACTGAGATGTTTCGATACAATCTGCTTCTATAACAGCAAACTTTGTTGGGGTATCAGATTGGGTTGGAGATAAGCGTTCGGGATTGGTGTAAAAAACAGTCTCCTCGGTTATTGTGGCTTTGTCAATTTGTATATCTTCTCCATCAAGAGAATACTCCTCTTGTTTTACAATTTGTATGGTTTGTTGAAAAATCTCTTTACGCAGTTTTCTCAACTCCAATTTATCATTAGCATCGGATGCTACTTGAAATAGCTTTAGCCACTCTATAGGTTTAAATAGACTAATTTTACCATCCCACAAATTGTTGCGATGAATTACAAGTTTCGAGTCATCGTTGATGTGCGAAACCGAACTATCTTTCGACTTCAACCAAAAACAAGGCAGTGTAGCCCCTCCAAAATAGTCGACCACGCAAAGGTCTTTCCACTGTTTTTGTCCATCTATCTCTACCACTCCTTTCAATCCATACGACTCCCACTCTCTAATGAGCCTACCAACATCATAATTGCTCATTGCACCATCTCTTACAAGATAATCATCATACCAGATGCTGCCTCCTATCGATTGCTTGTGATCGTTTTTATACTTTTCAAATCCACCGGGATAGTACTGCTCAATTTTTTCAATTGGAACTATCAAACTAATGTACTCTAATCCTACTGCCATATTGTTTTGGTTTTAATGATTTATGTTAAACGTCTGTTTTTTTAATTGTCCTTTGCTGTAAGCAAATCTTTAATGCCGCCTATCGAGCTCAAAACGCCTGTTGCCTCATAAGGCATATAGATAACTTTATTGTCTTTGCCCGATACCATTTCGCTCAATGTATCGATATAGCGCACACCCAACAGATAGTTTGCGGGGTTGCTTCCAGTAACGCCTATAGCACGGGTAATTTTTTCAATTGCTTCGGCTTCACCTTGTGCTGTTCTTATTCTTGCTTCGGCTTCACCCTCTGCTCTTAGTATTTCGGCATGTTTTTCACCCTCTGCATTATTTATTCTAGCCTCTTTGTTACCTTCCGATTTCAGAATTGCAGACTGCTTTTGCCCCTCGGCTTCCAAAATCATTGCACGCTTGTCACGCTCTGCACGCATTTGCTTCTCCATTGCCGAACGAATTTCGCGAGGAGGGTTGATATCTTGCAACTCTACACGGTTTACTTTCACTCCCCATTTCTGACCTGCATCGTCTAACACACTTCTAAGCTTGCTGTTTATTGTGTCGCGTGAAGTGAGTGTTTGGTCTAAATCTAACTCTCCTATCACATTCCTTAATGTGGTTTGAGTAAGCTTCTCGATAGCATCGGGAAGGTTCGAAATTTCGTAAACTGATCTAACGGGGTCGGTTATCTGAAAATAGATAATGGCATTGATTTCTGTGCCAACATTGTCGCTAGTAATCACATTTTGTTTGGGAAACTCATATACGGTCTCTCTCAAATCTATTTTGGCTGTTGAGCGTTGAGTTATAATAACATTTCCCTTCATGTCTTGACGTTCATAGCGCCACAACACTTCTCTTGGCTTATCGATAATAGGCCAAATAATATTTATACCTGTGGGTAGTGTTCGGCTATACTTACCCAATCGCTCGATGACCATGGTTTCTGACTGCTGAACAATTTTGAAACCCGATGCAGCAAAGAATACTACAAAAGCTGCAATTAGCACTAAAATAATTATACCTCCCATAATTTATTCCTCCTATTTGTTTATATACGTTTAACGGTTAGAATTGTACTATCTACTTTTAATATTTCCACTCTTTCACCTATATTTATAACTTCATCGGTGTTTGATATTGCTCTCCAGTTGTCTCCTTCTACTGTTATTCTACCTTCATCTACAGAGTTGTCGATGGTTGTTGCTACTTTGCCAATCTTACCAATTAGCCCCTCCACATTTGTTTTAATAATGCCCTCTTTTCTGTGCCCATATTTTAAAATTAATGGTCGCACCCCAAAAAAACTAATAAGTGTTCCAATTGAGAATGCTATAATTTGAATGTTCAAACCAAAACCAAAGAGGCTAGCTACACCCGCAAGCAGTGCACCAATAGCAAAACAGGCCATCAGGAAGGCAGGTGTGAAAATCTCAATAATGAAAAGTAGAATTGCAAGAATTACCCATAAATGCCAAAATTCAAAATCTATCATTTTTACTATATTATTTAAAGGTTATATTTACTCTTTGTAATTACATAAAAACACTAGCAATGACCAACACTAATCTAAACATCTCTTGTCAAATAATCGTTGTCACATCTTGTGGAATAATATTATCGACTTTAACACAACAGGATGCTTCAATTAATAAAAGAAAAACTTTTAATTTTTAACTTCAAGAGTTTCCCCATCTTCGAGCCTCACCACATGATAGTCAAAAATCTCTTTATATTTATCTCCTTCAAATGTGTGCATCGGCACAATATGTTTCGGCTTAATAGCCTCTACCATCCTTTTTAATGTATGTCTATCGGCGTGTCCACTGGTATGAATTTGCTTTAGGGTAA
>DUVZ01000194.1 GCA_012840785.1 Bacteroidales bacterium | reverse complement strand
CTAGACTACGTTTCTTGTTCACCATTTAGAGTGCCTATTGCTAGACTTGCAGCTGCTCAAGCAGTTTTGGAAGAAGAGCAAAACTAAACTATGTGATATAATATATTACATATATAAAACAAAAAGTGGAAATCGTTGTGATTTCCACTTTTTTTGTTTCTATAGAGTAACTTTATTAATTGTGATACAGTTTTAAAACAACACTCTAGTTATTTCACAAAAGCATTATTCAATGCTACAACAGCATCCTCATAATGTTCTCTTCTTATTACAAATTGCATATTAACTTGATTGAGCGACTGCCCAAAACTCTCAATATTTATATTTTTCTCGTACAATGCTTTGCTAGCTTTGTACAAAAATCCAGGTAGTGCTATATTTGTGCCCAAAACGCTGACAATAGAACAAGGCAAAGTAGTAACAGCATAATAGTTGGCGCTCAACTCCTCTACAAGCTTATCAACCTTTGAGTTTTCCCAAACAACTGTTGTTATAGAGTTTGCATTAGTCGATTTTAGTATATAGCTTATATTGTATTTTTGAAAAACCTTCATTATACCTAAATCAAACCCTACTTCACCCACCATCATAGGGTCGTGTACCTCTATAGCAACAACTTTACGAGTTCCAGATACTATCTCTGCTCGTGGATTAGGAGAGATATAATCACGTGTAAAAAGTGTTCCTGGATGCTCTGGCTCAAAAGTATTCTTAATACGAATATTTATATTTGCCAATTCAAGAGGCTTTGCTGCTTTTGGATGAATAGCTTCCATACCAATATCAGCTAATTGGTCGGCTATAATAAAGTTGGTATGTCCTACAGGAATAGAGTTCTCTATACCAACTATTTTGGGGTCGGCACTCGACAGGTGATACTCTTTATGAATAACAGCCTCATCTGCATTCACCTCCACTGCTATTTTACTAAATGTAACCTCTGAATAACCTCTATCGAAAGCACGCATAATGCCCTCTGTACCCTTTGTATAGCCAGTAGCAACACAAAGCACTTTTTCAAAATCGATATCGCTAAATTCTTTGTGTATACGCTCGTCTATAGTGAGTGGAGCATTATCGTTAAAGCCACACAAATCTACAAAACGTGCATTTATTCCGTTGTTGTTAAGAATGTTCACTGAGTTCCAACCCGAATGAGCTTCTCCTATAGATGCTAATATTTCTCTTGCAGCAAGTGAAATATCCTCCATATTTACATAGCCAGATGCCATCACTTTATTTAAGCTGTAAAGCAATGTTTTAGTTTGATCTACACGAAAGCGAATAAAATCACGTGCTTCTTTCAAGTCTAAGCCAATATCAGCAAAGCCATCATTTATCAACAGCAGCCTTTTGGCAAAAGAGTCAAGCGCACTACTAAAATCCTCTCCATTCAAAAACTTATTGTATATTCCTGGTTCACCGGTCTTTTTATGTTCTAGCAACCAATTGGTTACATTGTTGTAGGCAGAAACTACGAAGATACGATTGTACAATTCATCGTTTTTGCGATTACCTATTATAATATTTTTCAGAACATCTTGAAATTGAGACATCGATGTTCCACCAATTTTTTCTACTGTAAGCATAGCCTATATAGTTACTTAGTAATTAAACTTTTAGATTCATAAATCTAATCAAAAGTTTTTCAACTCTCGATATAAACGCTGTATGGGCAATCCCATAATATTGAAGTACGACCCACTTAAATGCTCCACTCCTATATAACCAATCCACTCTTGTATACCATACGATCCAGCTTTATCAAATGGAGAGTAGCGGTCTATATAATATTCTATCTCTTCGCTACTAAGTTCTGAAAACAGAACTTCTGAAGTAACAGAAAAGGAAATTTGCTTTTCTAATGTGGCTAAACATACACCCGAAATCACCCTGTGAGCCTTACCAGACAATGCGGTCAGCATGGCATTTGCCTCTTCTTTATTGTTTGGCTTACCAAATATTGCTCCATCAAGTATTACCACTGTATCTGCAGTTATCAGCAACTCGTCCTCTTTAAGATTGTTGGTGTACGAACTTGCTTTTTTTTCTGCAATAAACTCAGCCACTTCCTCTACGGGTAAACTTGCTGGATACGACTCGTCGATATCTGGAAGCACCTTTATTTCAAAATCTATATCTATCCCTTGCAACAACTCTTTCCTTCGAGGTGAGTTGGAAGCAAGCAATACTTTGTAATTAGTTATTTTCATAACGCCTCACGAAGATTCACCAGCTTCACCAACAATTGCTCTAGCTCATCCAGTGGCAACATATTAGCACCATCAGACTTTGCTGTAGCGGGAGTTGGATGAGTTTCAATAAACAATCCGTCGGCTCCAACAGCAATAGCAGCTTTAGAAATGGTTTCAATAAGTTCTGGTTTACCACCGGTTACACCCGACAATTGATTGGGTTGTTGCAAACTATGTGTTACATCCATTACTACCGGAAAACCAAATTCTCTCATAGTTGGAATGCCACGAAAGTCTACTATCAAATCGTTGTAGCCAAAAGAAGTGCCCCTCTCTGTAAGCATCACATTCTTATTGCCACTGTCTACAACCTTTTGTGCTGCAAATTGCATACTTTCAGCTGAAAGAAACTGACCTTTCTTAATATTTACAACCTTACCTGTTTTGGCTGCTGCAACCAATAGTTCAGTCTGACGACATAGAAATGCTGGTATCTGAAGCACATCAGCATATTGGGCAACCATTGCTGCTTCATGCGATTCGTGAATATCTGTTACTACAGGTATATTAAAAGTATCGCCTACTTTACGCAATATTTTAAGCGCTTTTTCATCGCCAATACCTGTAAAAGAGTCTACACGCGAACGATTAGCTTTTCTATACGAACCCTTAAAAACATAGGGAATGCCAAGCTTTTCAGTTATTGTTATAATCTTTTCTGCAATGTTAAGCGCCATCTCTTCACTTTCTATTACGCAAGGTCCTGCTAATAGAAAAAACTTATCGCTTTTTAAATATGATAAATCCATCTTATGCTATAATTTATAATTTACTGCAAGATACAAAAAACCTTTTATTTAACTTGATTTGTAATTGGTGCTTTTTAAAACAACCATACTTATTAAGAGAATAAAGCCTCTAAAATATCATTATTGATATATACCTCTTTCTTGCGCTCTATGCTCATTATTAACAACCAAAGTGATACTTACTCGAATGAAATAGACTATATTTATTTCAAAGCATTTTGTACCCCTACAAAATGTTTAAAACAGTTGAAACTTGCATCTACCATGGTAGATGTGCTTAGAAAAACATTGTTTTTGTTTTGATGAGCAAATTTGAGACATTCATGCCTCAAAACTACAATTTCAAAAATAGAATTCTCTTATCATCAGTTGATTCATCAATTTTGCCTGCTTTTTATCTCTTCACCACCTTTTTTCTGCCATATCAGATTTAAGAAAAAACATTTTAAAAATTCAAAAGCACTTCTACGACAGTAAATTCAATTTTCAAGGCATAAATCTTAGATCTACTATGGTAGATTTGACTTTCAGAGCTTGACCGCCCAATCTACCACGATAGATTTTATTTTCAACTTTTATATGCTGCATTTACAAGAGAATTCTAAGAAATAGCGGACTATTATTTGCAAATTGAAACTTGTGCAAGAGTAAGAATAATATGAGTGCTAGATAAAACAGCTAGTTAGAAACAAAAAAAAGATGACAAATATAATTTGCCATCTTTTTATTACTTTATATATCTTCAAAAGAAGCTTCCTAGTTAATACCCAATTTAGCTCTCACCAATGGATTTGCATTAACTGCTGTTGGGCTGTAGTATAGAATAGCTTGTGATTCTAATATATACATAAATCCATTTTCCTCACCAACTTCTCTTATTGCTTTCTGCAGCTTTTCTTGAATGGGAGTAACAAGTCTTTGTTGCAACTCTTGCATCTCTCTTTGACTGTTTTGTATGTAAGCTTGGTATCTCTCCTCTATTTGCTGTAGTTGCTTTTGGCGATCCATCACCAATGCCTGTGTTGGCTCTTCGCTAGAGTTTTGAAACTCTTCAGCTTTTGTCATATATTCAGTTTCCAGTGCATTTGCATTTTTTTCAATTTTATCGCTTTCAGTCTTTAACTTAGCTTGAAACTCTGCATACTCTGGCATTGCCACAAATATCTCTTGTGTGTTGATGTATGCAATTTTACTTTCTTGAGCAACAAGAGTAAATGGTACAATTGCAATAAATAAGATAATTAATTTTTTAAGCATAATAGTATTTTAATTTGTTTGTTTTATTTTCTTTTTTTGATGCGCAAAGATAAATCTTTTATATAGAATAACCTAACTTTGCCAATACTTCATCACTAATATCAATGTCGGGTGATGCAAAAATCATAGAAGTGGCTGACGCTCTATCAATCACTGCTTTATACCCATTTAAAAGAGAAATTTCTTTAATAGCATTATACACGGCATCTTCAATAGGCTTAATCAAAGCTTCGCGGCGTTTAAACATCTCACCATCAGCACCAAAGTATGTGTTTCGCAACTGTTGCAACTCATTCTCTTTAGCAACAATAGCATTCTCTCTTTTTGTCTTTTCGCTTGCTGAAAGTGTGCCTACATTGGCTTGATAAGCTTTGTACATATCTTGTACATCTTTCTGCATTGCCTCAATTTCGCTTTGCCATTGCTCTCCTGCATTTTCCATTTCCTGATTTGCCATATCATATTCAGGAATATGCTTCAAAATATACTCTGTATCAACTAATGCATACTTTTGTGCGTAGCTGCCTAATGCAAAAGCAAAAAACAATCCGATAAATAATAGTGTCTTTTTCATAATCTTTCAAACTTTAATTTGTGTAGTACTATTGACGCAGTAAATATGAAAACGTTTATAACAGACTTCGTAAATAATGTTAACAGTGCTTCTTTTAAAACTCTTGACCGATAATAAAGTGGAATTGGCTACCACTATTATTTCTACTATTACCAATTTTATCAAATCCGTAAGCCCAGTCAATTCCCATCAATCCAATCATTGGAAGATGGATACGAGCACCAACACCAGCTGATCTCTTTAGATCGAACGGATTGAAATCTCCTACATTTTGCCAAGCATTACCAGCTTCAATAAATGCTACTCCATAAATTGTAGAGCTTGGTTCAAGAATAAATGGATATCTAAACTCTAAGCCCAAACGGGTATAAGCACTAGCATTTCTACCAATTGTGCCGTTTTCATATCCACGAAGTGCGATAGTTTCGGTTGCGTATTGCGATGAGTAACCTGTCATACCATCACCACCCACATCAAATGTCTCGAAAACAGACTTCTTATGCTTGTTGTAATATCCCAAGAAACCAAACTCTGCACGAGTTGCTAACACAGGAGTACGCTTAATTGCCATTGATGAAAGAGGAGTATAGGTTCTCATTTTAAATTTCCATTTATGGTATTCAAGCCATTTATATTTTTCTGGGTTTTCATATCCACCCTCATCTCTCTCCATGCCTTTATAATCCTTACCATCCCATAATGAGAAAGGAGGAGTTAAGCTTACATTAAATGTGAACTGCGACCCCATTCGGGTATATAGCGGATTGTCGATAGAGTTTCTAGCTAATGTTAAGTCAAGCGTTAAACTATTGCTCACACCATTTGGCACTAAGAAATAGCGCCAATTTTTCATGCGATATCTTTGATACCCCAATTGTCCTTGCAAATAAAAGTAGTCATCGGGCCAGTTCAATCTCTTACTATATCCTAGCGATGCACCAAACACCTCAAATGTTTTATCGGGGTCGTACGAAGCCTCTATCATACTTTGCTGATATCCACCTCCGTAACCAGGATATCCACCATACATACCACCGTAGCCTCCACCATACATACCGCCATAACCTCCACCATACATAGCATAAGGATCTTGATATGCCCTGTCGCTAATATCCGACTGGCGAGAATAAAATGCACTAACTGAAAAACTGTTTGGACGTTTACCACCAAACCAAGGCTCTATAAAAGAGAATTGATAGGATTGATAGTACTGTCCGTTTGTTTGTGCACTCAATATAAGTGTTTGTCCTTCTCCTTGTGGAATAATACCACGATAGGAAGATGGATTGAGCAAGTTTTTAAGTGAGAAGTTGGTTAGTTTCAAACTCAACTTACCAACAAGACCTGTAATACCCCACCCTGCCGAGAATTCTATTTGGTCGTTACCTTTAGATACTAATCCATAAGTAATATCTACCGTTCCTGACTCTGGATCGGGTATAACATCTGGTTGCATATTCTCGGGGTCGAAGTGCCCTGTTTGTGCAATTTCTCTAATAGAGCGAATCAACAACTCTTTGCTGAAAACAGCCCCTGGCTTGGTACGCAACTCTCTTCTAATAACGTCTTCATAGAGCCTATCGTTACCCTGAATATTAACACGCCTAATAGTAGCTTTACTGCCCTCTATTACACGCAGTTCTAAATCAACAGAGTCGCCTACAATATTCACCTCTACAGGATCGATATCAGAGAAAAGATACCCGTTGTTTTGATAAAGATTTATTGCTGCATCTTCATCTGCAATCAGTCGTTCATATAGTTTCTTCTGGTTATAAACATCTCCGCTATTCATATTCAACTCTCTATCGAGTTGCGATGAGCTATATTGAGTATTCCCTACCCATTGTATGTTGCGGATATAATATTTGGTTCCCTCATCAATTTTGATATCGATATTAACAGATTTATCATTGTGACGATAAACAGAATCCCACACAATTTCAGCATCTCTATAACCCAGTTCATGATATCTTTCTAAGATTCTTTTCTTATCGGCTTCGTAGTTATCTTCAACAAATTTCTTGGTTCTAAATAGATTAATAAGCTTCTTCTCATTGGTTTTTTTCATTGTCCAAGCTAGCTTATTATCTTTTATCGCTTCGTTTCCAATAAAATTAAGACTATTCACCCCAATCTTCTCTTTCTTATCAACAGCGATATCAAGTATTACCTGATTTTTACCTGCAGGGTCGGGTTTTTCCATAATACTTACATCTGCATCACCAAAACCTTTGTCAGCAAAGTAAGCTTTAATAATAGTTTTTGCTCTATCAACTTGGTTTGGTGTGATTTGATTACCCTTTACCATTCCAATTTTTTCTTCAATATCGTTACGCTCACCCTTTTTTATACCTGAATAGTGGATATCTGTAACACGTGGTCGTCCAGTAAGCCTTATTTCAAGCCATGCTTTGTTACCCTCAAACTTCTCTACCAATATCTTTATATCGGCAAAGAGTCCTTGTTTCCAAAACCTTTGAATAGCATTAGTAATCTCCTCACCTGGAATGTTTATCTCCTGCCCAACGGACAGACCCGAAAAGTTTACCATCACAAAGTCTTGTTCTTCATACATGGTTCCTTCAAGACCTGTAACCTTTATATCTTCAATTATATACTTCTTGGGGGTTGCTGTATAATTTATTACTGGTGACATAATGACACTATCATTAGAGTTAGATGAAACTGGGGGATTCTCCTCCACAGTTGTCTGACCCAAAACATTTGCCTGTATGGCAAAACAAAATATCACTATACTAATAAATGCTTTCTTCAACATTGTCTATTTTTTTCGTTTCTCTGTATTGTGTTGTTACAGGATGTTTTAATTATCTCCTTGTTCCTTTTTTATTTGATCACTTGTTTTTCCAAATCTTCTCTCTCTACTTTGAAAGTCAGAAATGGCTCTATACAAATGTTCATCATTGAAGTCGGGCCAATATGTATCTGTAAAATACAACTCAGCATAAGCCAATTGCCAAAGAAGAAAATTGCTTAGGCGTCTCTCTCCTCCACTTCGTATTAATAAATCAGGATCAGGAATTCCTGCTGTACTTAAATAGTTTGATATCAACTTATCATTCAAATCGCTATTGGACAATTTTTTGCTTTGAGCATCATCAATTATATTTTTCAATGCATGGGTAATTTCCCATTTCGACGAATAGCTTAGTGCCAACACAAGTGTTATATTTTGTCCATCTTTGGTCTGCTCAAGGCAATCATCAAGTGCGTTTCTGGTTTTTTCTGGCAATCTTTCACAATCACCAATTGTAAGCAAGCGCACCCCTTGCTTTATTAAGTCGGGTGTCTCTTTCACAATGGCATGTACCATTAGCTCCATCAAAGCATCCACCTCATCATTGGGCCTATTCCAGTTTTCTGTCGAAAAGGCGTAAATAGTGAGGTAGTTTACATTGGCATGAATTGCTGCTTCTACTATACGGCGAACAGCTACAACACCCTCTTGGTGTCCTTCGGTTCTATCCAAACCGCGCTCTGTTGCCCATCGTCCATTTCCATCCATTATAATGGCAATGTGTGAAGGCAACCTCTTGCTTTTAATTTTATCTAATAAAGACATGCTCATTTTGTCCTTAACTTGTTATTGTTACTACTACTGCATTTTATGAAACGATTTTGAATAGCTCGAAATAGGTTGTTATTTAACAAACAACTTATTTATGCGCCCTTTCCATATTTCAACTAATTGGTTTTTGTTGGATGAAACACCTCCAAATATCCAAATATTATTTTTATCATCAACATTTACCGATGGGTTTTCTCTATACAAGAACTCTATTGGCAATTGTTGCTTGCTATCGGCTTTCTCCCAAAACATCCCATAGTTATTGGATGTGTAAAACACATTTTTGTCTCCATCTGAAGTTAATAGATATATCTTATTATCATACCTAAACATAGACGCCCCAACAACATTAAAATTTAATGCTTTTGATGTGAAAGTTATTTTCTGGTCATTCTCTTGCATTATCCACACATCGCTATTAGCCATTCCATCAATGCTCTTACCAGAAGTTACAACCAAATATTTAGCTGTGTAAATACGTGGATCTTTAACTGTTGTAAATGCAAAGTCATCAACAGGAAAACCTGCAGGAATTTCATTTAACACATTCATCGAAGAAAAATCAATTGTTTTGGCAAACTTATACACCTCACCATCTTTTACGATAGCTAAAACAGAATCTTGGCTATACGAAGGCATTTTACCGTAAATAGATCTTACGGGCAAATCTGTTTGCTGATGACTCCACCCCACACCATTTTCGGATATATATACCCTCCCATCACCATCCATAGCATACCATTTCTCGCTCTCTTCAAGCGTATCAACTTGTATCGATTTTAGTACAACACCTTGCGGCAATCCAGTTAATGTTTCATTTGTCCACATCTCTCCATCTTCAATAGAGGATGTGGCTAAATCTATGCTAGTGCCAGTATTATAATAAGTATAAAATTTATTTGCATTTGCAACCGTTACTTGGTCTGTTGGAGTATCGATGTAATTATTTACTACATTTTGCCACAATATAAGGTTGGGATCTTGCTGATGTGTGTTTAACTGAAAAGTATACAATTTTGTTGTTACTCCATCTGCAGCATACACCTCTATATGCTTCAATCTATTAATAAGAACAGAGTCGTTTGTATTCCATATATATGTACTATCAGGGCTATCAGGACTTATTAAATGTAATTTAATACCACTTGCACGATTCGTAGTCACAGTCATTTTCGCATTCTTCACTTCAAAAAGATAGGGAAGAGAGTCTTTGTTGAATATAAGTGGTGCAGATGCTACTTGATTGATAGAAAACTCCACTTTAGACAAAACTTTTAAAGTGTCTTCTCTAGACGATAGCACTAGCGAGGTAATCTGTGCATCTGACGAATAATCATATTCCACACGATTATCATCATCTGAATCTAAACAAGAACTCAAAAGAAAAATAGCCGCCAGAAGCGTAAAAAAGTAGTAAAACGGGTTAGATATCATTTGTTTCAAAAAATTTGTATAATCTATTTAATCTGTGCAAAAGTATGAAGTTTTTCCTCTTCTACCATATATAAATTGATATTTAAATTTAATTTCGAGTTATTCTCTTCTTTATATGATAATGTAGGGAATCTATATACTTTTTAGCATTTATCGTTGAACCCCTTACCAATGGAGCTCTTATACCACAGCCTATTTCAATGTTGGCTACTTCTACAAAAGCCTCATCCCAAAAATCACTTTCTACGAAAGATGAGATAAGCATACTTCCCCCTTCAACCATTAATGTTGCAATATCCTTTTCATACAGTATGTGAAGTACCTGCTCAACAACATTCTCTTCAAAATTAATCTGTATAGATGTCACATTGTCAACTATAGGATAATTGTTTAGCTCTGTAAACACAACCGTTGGAGCACAATCGTTAAACAGATTGTTATCTGCGCACAGTTTGCCTGTTCTGTCCAATACTATACGCACTGGATTGTCTCCATACCACAGGCGTGTATTCAATGTAGGGTTGTCCTTTAAGGCAGTATTTGTACCCACCATTATACCCATATTTTGGCTACGCATCTTATGTACAACACATTGCGTAATATTATTCGACAATTTAAGTGGTGGCAACTCTCTACTATCTCTTTCGTTATCAATAAATCCATCTTTGGTTTGCGCCCATTTAAGTGTTACAAAAGAACGCTTTTCTGTTTGATTTACAAAGAAAGATCTATTCAATTCTTTCGCCTTCTCTTCAAGAATCCCCACTATCACTTCAGCTCCAGCCTCTTTAAGCATCATTATGCCTCTCCCTGCAACATCCTCGTTGGGATCCTTTACAGCTACTACCACCTTTGGTATACCCTTGCTAGCAATTAGTGCTGCACAGGGTGGCGTTTTTCCAAAATGCGAACAAGGCTCCAATGAAACATAGATAGTAGACTCTTTCAATAGCGATTGGTCTTTTACAGAATTAATGGCGTTTACTTCGGCATGCGCCTCTCCCATTTTTCTGTGATATCCCTCACCAATTATTGTGTCGTTGTGCACTACAACGCTCCCCACCAAAGGATTATTCTTGGTAGTTCCGAGTCCCTTCTTTGCCAATTGCAAACAGCGCCACATATATTTTTCGTATATACCCATTTTTATTTATCTTTGTTGTTCACAGTTTTGCAAGATAAGTTATATTTATGATTAACTCAGCTTTTGGAAACAACAGCTCGATAACAAAAAAGCTTTCGAGCAAAAATATAAAAAACTCCTCATGTTTGAAAACCCTGCAGAATACATTCGCAATCAACTAAATGAGACCTTCTCATTGGGTGAGATAAGAACATTTACTAGGCTTATTCTCGAAGAGGTATGCAATTTATCATTTTCCGAGATTGCATCTTGCAAATTTAATGATTTATCTGACAACAAAAAGCAAAATATAATTAGCATTGTTAAACGTTTGCAAAACAACGAGCCCATACAGTACATATTGGGCAATACAGAGTTCTATGGACTAACACTAAAAGTGACCCCTTCGGTTCTTATTCCTCGTCCTGAAACCGAAGAGCTGGTAGAGTGGATACTACTAGAGACAACCCAACCCAACCCCAACATACTAGATATAGGCACTGGCAGTGGATGCATAGCCATAACTTTGGCTAAAAAAATAGACAATGCCACTGTCGAAGCATGGGATGTGTCGAGGGAAGCGTTGAATGTGGCCAAAGAAAATGCAACAATAAACCATGTAACTGTCAACTTCTTGGAGGTAGATGCATTGAAACCTCTACAGGAGAACCAACGTTTCGATATTATAGTGAGCAACCCTCCCTACATTAGAGAGATGGAAAGAAAAACGATGAGTAGCAATGTACTAGACTATGAGCCACAATTGGCTCTTTTTGTGCCAGACAACAAAGCACTTATATTTTACAACCGTATTGCAGATATTGCCTTACAACAACTAAACAGTGATGGGTGGCTATACTTCGAAATAAATCACGCAAAAGGAGCAGAGGTGGTGCAACTATTGAAAGAGAAAGGATTTGTAAATATAGAATTAAAAAAAGATATATCGAGAAACGATAGAATGGTGCGTGCAATGAAAAAATAACCAAAAAAGAGAATAACAGATGGAGCAAAAATCCAATACCATATCAGAATCGAAAGCCCTTAGCCGAATGACCCACCAATGCGCTAGAAGAGAGTATTGTGTGTTCGACATTGAAACAAAACTACAACGCTACAACCTTGATAGAGAAGCTATCGACAACATTATTGCTTATCTAAAAAAAGAGAAGTATATAGATG
>DUVZ01000193.1 GCA_012840785.1 Bacteroidales bacterium | reverse complement strand
TGCCCAAGCTGCCATTTCAGCAAAAAGCATACAAGCCGACACCGAGTCTTTGTCGCGAACGAAGTCTCCAGCAAGAAAACCATAGCTCTCTTCGCCACCACCTAAATAAATTTTGGTATCTTCGTTTTTTCTGATAATATCAGCAATCCATTTAAAGCCAGTGTAGCTATCAAATAGATCAACACCGTTTTTAGCTGCTATTTTACTTACCAATTCGGTTGTTACAATTGTTTTAACTGCATACTCTTTGCCAGTAAGTTTGCCAAGCTCTTTCCATCTTGTTATGAGGTAGTAAAGGTATAAAATCATTGTTTGATTTCCGTTTACCAATACAAACTCTCCATCATTGTTGCGAACAGCTGTTCCTATACGGTCAGCATCAGGGTCTGTTGCCATTACAATCTCGGCATCAGTCTCTATTGCTCTTTTCACAGCAAGCTCTAGTGCTGCAGGCTCTTCTGGATTGGGAGACACCACTGTTGGGAACTCTCCGCTAATCACATCTTGCTCGGGCACATTGATTACATTCGTAAATCCTGCTGCTTTAAGTGCTGCAGGTACAAGCATTATGCCTGCTCCGTGAATAGGAGTGTAAACAATCTTCAAATCGTGCTGACGCTTAATAGCCTCTGGCGATAATGAGAGTTTCAAAACCTCATCAATGAAAGCTTTGTCCATATCTTTACCAATAATTTTGATAAGATCGGGGTTTCCTTCAAATTTTATATCGTCGATAGACTTAATACGGTTTACCTCTGCAATAATGTTTTTATCGTGAGGAGCCAATACTTGTGCGCCATCGTCCCAATAGGCTTTGTATCCGTTATACTCTTTGGGGTTGTGCGATGCGGTAATCATTATACCACTCTGACAACCTAGTTTGCGAATAGCAAAAGACACTTCGGGTGTAGGGCGTAGATCTTCGAAAAGATATACTTTTATACCATTGGCTGAGAATATATTGGCAGAAATTTCAGCAAATTTGCGGCTGTTGTTTCTACAATCGTGTCCTATCACTACTTTTATTTCTGGTAGTTCGGCAAACTCTTGTAAAAGATAGTTAGACAAACCTTGTGTTGCACTTCCCACAGTGTATATATTCATGCGGTTTGAACCCGCGCCCATAATACCACGTAAACCTCCTGTGCCAAACTCTAATTCTCTGTAAAAAGCATCAATGAGCAACGACTTATCTTCATTGTTGAGCATCTGCTCAACCTCTTTTTTCGTCTCTTCGTTATAGTTACCGGCAAGCCACTTTTGGGCTTTTTCGGTAACTTTGTGTAATAAAGCTTCTTCGTTCATAGTCTTTATAATCTATTATTCGTTCGTTTTTATCTAAAATAGAACTTTATACTTATCGCCAGTCTCTTCAATCACCTTTCTTAGGTGCTCTTCAGGATAACCTGGTCTGTCTGGTGATGCTGGTTGTCCGTGTTCGTTGTATTTAAATTTACCATTCTCTTCTTTCTTCACAACGCCATCCAGGTATTTAACCATCATATACTCACCCATCTTTTTCCACTCTTGCAATCCTTCTGTAATAGTGGTGTTGCTATAATCGTTTAAGAATTTCAGGGCGTCTTCTTTCGACTCTTTGTATAGAGCCAATGCTTTTTCCTCTATTTCAGGTTGATTAGCTTCGAAGCTACTTTCTAGTTTGTTTTGCAACTCTTGAACGTGAACAATCTTGTCGCTATAGCGATCATATACCATGTTAGACACCCAATTGTGAATCCAAAAAGCAGACTCCCATGTAAAGGTATACAAATCTCCATTTCCAACTTCCATCTCTTTTGGCATAGTTGTGTTGCCCACATATATTGGGTAATATACGCTTTGTGCAGCATCGTCTATTCCAAACCACAAGATACCACCAATTTCGTTTGGTAGCCAAGAGCGTGATTGTGAAACAAATGAGAAGCCAGTTTGTTGTGTTGCAATAGGTCTTTCGTTGCAATATTGTTCTGAATCTACTTCCCATGTTAGTGGCGACCAACGGTAAGGAGAGTTGAAAGGTCCTGCACCCACATCATATCTCCAGTCTAAATCAGTTCCTTCGTAATGGTCGCGCATATAGTTTTGAACGTCGCGCATCGATAGTTTTCTGTCTGGCTTGATGTATAGAGGCATTGGGTCTGTAGTTTCGCCTTTGGCATAGCTCACATATTCTGCCATATCTTTATTTACATGGTTGAAAAACGACCATACACGTGCTTCACAAAAACGAAGTGCTCCAAAATCGATTGGCGCATAAGCTTGTGCAAAACTAAAATCTTCGTCACTACCTGTGTAGTAACCTTTTTCGCGTGCAAAAGAGATTACATCGGGAGAGTAGATACAATTGTCGGGGTCGTTTAATGGAAACTGCTGAATACGTGCTTGATTGGCATGAGCCGAAACACAGTCGTCAGGAATTCTTACAGCCACCCACACAGCACCTTTGTTACCTTCGCCTTTACCTATAAGTTCCATTACCCATACTTCGTTTGGGTCGGCAATAGAGAAAGACTCTCCAGTACTGGCGTATCCGTGTTCTCTAACAAGGTCTGTCATTATTTTAATAGCCTCGCGTGCATTTTTGGCTCTTTGTAAAGTGATATAAATCAAGCTACCATAATCCATTATTCCGTGAGGATCTGAAAGCTCTCTACGTCCAGTAAAAGTGGTTTCGCCAATAGCCAATTGGTGCTCGTTCATGTTACCAACCACATTATAGGTTTGCAAAACTTGTGGTATTTCGCCTAAATATTTTCCAGAGTCCCACTCATACACCTTTAATAGCTCACCTGCATTATATTTTTTTGCAGGCCAGTGATACAACTCGCCATACAAATTGTAAGAGTCGGCAGAGTAAGAAATCATTGTTGATCCGTCGGTTGATGCTTTTTTACCAACTAAGAAATTGGTGCATGCAAAGATCACAGGTACAGATAGTTGAAAAACTAAGAATAGTCCAATAATTTTTTTCATTGTAGAATTAGTATTTAAAAATTTGTAATTACAATCTCAAAGATAACTTTTATTTGTATATTTCGCCATAGAGTTTTAGAATATTTCTTTTTTGTGCTCTAAATACTCTCAACAATCCGATTTTTCTTTATATTTGTAATTAAATATATGCTCACCTATTTCATTTCACTATGAACAACGAATCGAAAAAGAGAAAAAAGAGTTTATGGGGATTAAATAGCCTTCAGGTTACTATACTCTCATTTGTGGTTGTTGTGTTGTTTTTGTTTAGCGATAGCAACATTAAAAAGCGAATTAATAGTGACAGAGAGATTAGAAATTTGAAAAGTCAAATAGAGTTTTACAGAAAGAAAACAGAAGAAGACAAGAAGAAGCTTCACGAACTTAAATCTAATAAAGAGAATTTAGAGAAGTTTGCACGTGAAAACTACTTTATGAAGAAGGAAAACGAAGAGATTTTTATCATCAAGTAATCTTTACCCTTTTTCCTATCTAAAGATTAAGAAGTAAAGGGTTTTTTCTATCACTCAGTAAATTAATCTAAAAGATATATCAATTAAGATATAATGAAATACAATATCAAAAGTCTATTATATAAAGCGTCAGCTATACTCATCCTACTATCCACTGTTGTCTATTCGTTTCACGCCGCATCTGCTGTGTGGGGAATGATTGTAGGTGTCAGTCTTTTTTCATCTATCACACTCACCACACCCTATCCGGGCAAGAGTATTAGAGGTAAACGCCTGTTCAATTTTCAGGTTTTTGCTTGTGTCCTGTTGGTAGTGTCGACCTACTTGATGCATATTGGACGAAACGAATGGCCAGTATTGTTGTTTATAAGTGCAATATTCCTCTTTTACTCCTCCATTGTGCTGCAAAAAGAACTTGATAAAGAGATGGGCGTTGATAATAAGAAACAATAAGTTGATTATACCCATTTAATCAGTTTTTACTGTTATATTGACCCCATTAAACACTGATTAATAGATTGTAAAGTATATCAATAGGAGGGTATCATGAATAATAGTTTTCTCATTCAAAAATACAGGCAATACTTGCTGTTAGAGAAAGGTTTGTCGTCGAATTCTATTTCGGCGTATATGACCGATCTGCGTAAATTGCTTAACTATGCTACCGATAATGAGTTGGCTATGAAGGATATTACTACAAGCAACCTAGAGGAGCTTTTTGCTGAGCAATACGACAAAGGTATCAAACCTCGCTCGATGGCACGCATGTTGTCTGGTATAAAATCGTTTTTCAAATACCTTTTTTTAGAAGATTATATTCAAAAAAATCCTGCAGAACTGTTAGATGCACCCTCTATTGGGGTGAAACTGCCCGCTGTGTTGTCTATCGAAGAGATTGATAATATGCTCTCTGTGATAGATTTATCTACAATGGAGGGTACACGCAACTATGCTATAATAGAAACATTGTATAGTTGCGGACTGCGTGTATCGGAGTTGACAAGCTTGCGATTTACAAACCTCTTTTTTGATGATGGTTTCATTCGTGTAGATGGCAAGGGGAGCAAGCAGCGCCTTGTACCGATATCGGATGTAGCCATTAAGAAAATAAACAACTACCTTACCTATCGCAATTCGATGGAGGCGAAGAAAGGCAGCGAGGATTATCTCTTTATCAGCAAAAGAGGAACACCCATTTCGCGCATTACAGTTTTTTATTACGTGAAAAAATATGCAGAAGAGGCTGGTATAAAGAAGACAATAAGTCCACACACCCTGAGGCACTCTTTTGCTACACACATGATTGAGCGTGGAGCCAACATAAGGTATGTGCAAGCAATGCTAGGGCATGAAAAAATAACAACAACTGAAATGTACACCCATTTGGATAGAAATTTTCTTCGTCAAGAAATTATATCGCATCATCCTCTCAACAAAGAAGATTAATTTATAAAGAAAATGCAGCACAGATGTTGCAGATAAAGATGGGTGTAAAATAAAAGTTATTCCTCCACACACACACTCTCTCTCTCTTTACATGAATGAGTGTGACCATTCTAAACAGAGTACAGAGAGCCTATACCACATAGTAGCATTACTAATAAATAAAAACCCTGCGAAAATAGGTGCTCTCAAAGAAATAATTCTTATATTTGCTCAATTAAATGAAACGTTCAACAACACACATAAAAAATCATATCCTATGAAATTTGTAGTTTCAAGCGCACTATTATCGTCCCATTTACAGACTATAAGTCGTGTAATAAGTTCGAAACCCACGTTGCCTATACTCGATTGCTTCCTTCTTGAATTAAAAGACAATAAGTTGACAATTACAGCTGCTGACAATGAAGTACGAATGGAGACTTTTGTTGAAGTTGCAGAGAATGAGGGTGAGGGTTCATTGGCAATTAATGCGAAAAACCTGTTAGACCCTCTGCGTGAGCTGCCCGACCAGCCGTTAACGTTTGAAATAAACGACGACAACCTTGAGGTATATATCTATTACCACAATGGTAAGTACAACTTTATTGGAATGAAGGGTGAAGAGTATCCTCAACCAAAAGAGCTAAACGATACTGCGCTCACACTTACATTTGATTCTCAAATATTGCTTAGTGGCATCAATCGCACTGTTTTTGCAACTGCTGATGATGAGTTGCGCCCAGTAATGAATGGTATCTACTTTGATATCAATACCGATAACTTAACATTTGTAGCATCTGATGGGCACAAGCTGGTAAAGGTAACTTCTAGCGATGTGAAATCGCCTGAAAGAGCCTCTTTTATTTTACCAAAGAAACCTGCAAACTTGTTACGCAATGTGCTTCCTAGAGAAGATGGCGAGGTGCAAGTGACGTTTGATGAGAATCATGCAGTGATTAAACTAACAGAATATAATATGGTTTGTCGCTTTGTTGAGGGTCGTTATCCAAACTACAACTCGGTAATTCCAACAGACAACCCTAATAAAGTTACTTTAGACAGATTGAATTTCCTAAATGCTGTGAAACGTGTTTCGGTTTTCTCCAACCCATCTAGCAACTTGGTTAAGATGCAACTCTCGGAAGATAAAATTGTAATTACAGCACAAGATATCGACTATCTTACAGCTGCCGAAGAGACTATTGTGTGTCATTATGCTGGCAATGCAATGAAT